>JAFLTK010000294.1 GCA_022511505.1 Muribaculaceae bacterium | reverse complement strand
CTTTTCATCCCTCGGGTGAATACTATCTAACGATAAATATAAACCTTCATGAGTTATCTAAAATTTGACAAAAACCTGATGATAAATCTCGAGCATTCTCTACCCAAGGAGATGCTGAGAACCAACCAGTCGGGCGCTTATCATTGCACGACAATCGTCGACTGCAACACTCGCAAGCAGCACGGATTGCTTGTAATTCCTATCAAGGAATTTGGCAACACATCCCACGTCATGCTGTCATCGCTCGACGTTACAGTTCTTCAACACGGCGCCCCGTTTAACCTCGGGTTGCATCGCTATCAAGGTGGCGTATACAGTCCCAACGGTCACAAGTACATCCGCGAATTTGACTGTGAGAGTGTTCCCCGCACCACATTCCGTGTTGGCGGCGTAATCTTGACGAGAGAGAAGATTTTTATTTCAAACGAGAACCGCATTTTAATTCGCTACACGCTTGTCGACGCCCACTCGCCGACAACCTTGCGTTTCAAACCTATTCTGGCATTCCGCGAGGCAAACGCCCTCTGTGTAGCCAACGATGCTATCAATACCGAGGCTCGACCGGTTGACAACGGTGTTGCCTGCTGTCTCTATCCGGGTTATCCGACTCTGTACATGCAGATGAACCGCAAACCTACTTGGACCTACGAGCCCAACTGGTACAACGGTTTTGAATATGTCAAAGACCTCGAGCGTGGCGTCCCCTACTGTGAAGACCTATGGGTGCCCGGCTATTTTGAAGTGCCTATTAAGAAAGGCGAGTCAATCATCTTCTCGGCAGGCGTGTCAGAGGTTTCACCCCGCTCGCTCAAGGGCATGTATGAAAAAGAGATTGCCGGCCGCACTTGCCGCACGTCTTTCTTCAACTGTCTCAAAAACGCTGTTAAGCAGTGCTATTTCCGCGAAGACGACAAGATGTATCTCATCTCGGGTTATCCCTGGGGCAAGATTCTTGCACGCAATACATTCATGGCGCTTCCCGGTGCAACCATTTCTATTGGCCACAAGGATGATTTCCACCTGATAATGGCCACTGCTATCGATGAACTCAAGAAATATATAGAAACCGGCGAGCGCAGTGACCGCATCATGGGCATTGACCTGCCCGACGTTCCGTTGTGGGCTATATGGGCCATTCAGCAATATGCCAAGAGTTATGGTTGGCAAGAGGCTCGCGAGCGCTATCTTGACATTGTGGTTGAGCTGCTCGACTACATTCGCGACAATAAAGCCGCCAATCTGCGTGTAGTTGACCGCGGCCTCGTTGCTTCCAACGGTAACGACACGCCTGTCACCTGGATGAACGCAGCGCTCGATGGCCGTCCTATAGTGCCGCGTTCGGGCTTAATCGTCGAGTTTAACGCCCTGTGGTATAACGCGCTTGTGTTTGGTACAAAACTTGCCGAGGGCGTTGAGGAAACAACCGACGATGTTGCTTCATGGGAAGCGCTAGCAGAGGAACTTAAGCCGGCATTCGTCGATACATTCCTGAACGATTACGGCTATCTCTTTGACTATGTTAACGGAAGTTATGCCGACCCGTCGGTTCGTCCCAACATGGCAATTGCAATCGGTCTCGATTACTCGCCGCTGGACCGTCGTCAGCGCAAGAGCGTTCTCGATATCGTCACCCGCGAGTTGCTGACTCCCAAGGGTCTGAGAACTCTCTCGCCCAAGAGTTACGGCTACCGTCCCGCTTATCTCGGCTCGCCGCAAGACCGCGAGATTGCACTCCACAACGGTCCCGCCCGTCCGTGGCTGATTGGTTTCTATGCCGATGCCTATCTGAAAGTGTTCGGCATGAGCGGCGTCAGCTATATCGACCGCATGCTGATTGGCTTTGAGGATGAGATGACCCAAGGTTGCATCGGCTCGCTCAGCCAACTCTATGACGGCAACCCGCCGTTCAGCGGTCGCGGTGCTATCTCCCACGTCACAAACGTCGCCGAGGTTCTCCGCACCCTTACAACCCTTAAGAAACTTAATGTCTAACGCTATCCCACTACCTATATAGAAATGAAAGCTTTAATGTTTGGGTGGGAATTTCCCCCTCATATCCTGGGCGGCCTTGGCACTGCCAGTTACGGACTCACAAAAGGCATGTGGGAGTGTGGCAACATGGATATTACATTTGTTATCCCGCGCCCATACGGCGACGAGGATAAGCATTTTGCCAACATTATCGGTACAAGTCAGGTTCCCGTCGCTTGGCGTGACGTCAACTGGGATTATGTTGACCAGCGCATAGGTAAAGTAATGTCGCCCGAGTTGTATTTCAAACTCCGCGACCACATCTATGCCGACTTCAACTACATGCGCACCAACGACCTCGGTTGCATCGAGTTCTCGGGCCGCTATCCCGACAACCTGCTCGAGGAAATCAACAACTACTCGATTTGTGCCGGTGTTATCGCTCGCACCATTGACTGTGACGTCATCCACAGCCACGACTGGCTGACCTATCCGGCCGGCATCCATGCCAAGCAAGTGACGGGTAAGCCTCTCGTAATCCATGTTCATGCAACCGACTTTGACCGCTCGCGCGGCAATGTCAACCCCACGGTGTTTGGCATCGAAAAAGACGGTA
>JAFLTK010000293.1 GCA_022511505.1 Muribaculaceae bacterium | reverse complement strand
AAGGAGGCCGAACAATATCGAAGTCAGCAGGATGTAGACCATCCAGAGGCTTTTGGCGGTTTGGCTGACGCGCGGACGTATTTTCTCGTGGGTAATACCGGTAACCTCGGCGTTGAACATCTGCATGCCACCCTCGCGGTTCAGCATTGGGATAACCGCCAATGTAAAGAGGATAATTCCCAGACCGCCAATCCATTGCATCACCGAGCGCCACATCATCAGTCCGTGACTAAGGCTCTCGACAGCGTCGATGGTCGTTGCTCCGGTTGTGGTAAACGATGACATGGCGTCAAAGTAGGCGTCGGTCAGGCTGATGTCACAGTCGCCCAAAATGAATGGCAATGTACCGAACAGCGAGAAGAATACCCATGTGAAGGCCGTCAGCAAGAAGCCTTCGCGCTTGCCCATCGAGTGGCTTGACGGACGCACGAGCGTTGTCATAGCCAAACCGAGGCCCAGCGTGATGCCGCTCGAAATGAGGAACGCGAGCCAGTCGCTTTCGTGGTACCACAAGCAGGTGGCAAGCGGTATGGCCATAAACGCGGCCTCGATGAGCATAAGCCATCCGACGACGCGCAAAAGCATCGCCAGATTGACTCGTCGTCTTACATACATATCGGCCATTAAAATTTAAAGTTTAGAGTTTAAAGTTTAAAGATGTGTCAATCAATCATTTACCTTTAAACTTCAAGTTGAGCGAAAGGAAATTTGATTTAGTTAAAAAGACGTTCTACCTTGTGGAGGGCGCCAGAGAGGCAGAATACAACCACACTGTCGCCGGCCTCGATTGTTGTCATACCGGTCACAAGCTGGCCGCGGCCGTTTCTGATAAGTCCGGCAATTGTCATGTCGCGCGACAATTTGAGATCCTTAACCTGAGCGCGGGTCACCTTTGAGCGGGGCTTGACCTCAATCTCGGCAACCTCGGCATCGGTCATCGCCAGACACTTGGACGTTGTCGAGTCAACATCGAGGAGCATCTGGAAGATGGCGCTCGACGATAGCAGTTTCTTGTTGATGATAGTGCTGATATTGAGGTTCTCGGCCTCGGCAATAAACTGGATATTCTCGACCTCGGCAACCGTCTTGGGTACGCCAAACTCTTTGGCAGTCAGGCAGGCAAGAATATTGGTCTCTGAACTGTCGCTGAGGGCGACAAAGGCTTCCATGTCGCTGATGTCCTCGTCGCGCAAAGTCTCGATGTCACGGGCGTCGCCATAGACGATGCGCGCCTTGGGGCAACGCTCGGCGAGAAGTTCACAGCGTTCGCGATTTGACTCGATAATCTTGATGCGGTAACGGTCACCGACGAGGTTGGCGAGGCGGATGGCCACGCGGCTACCACCCATGACAAGCACATTCCTGACATCATAATTGCGCTTGCCACAGAGGTCTATCAGTTCGTCGACGTGGTCGCGAGTGGTGGTGAAATATAGGATATCGCCGTCGAGGATGCGGTCGTCGCCTCGCGGGATGATGGTCTCGTGGCGGCGCTTGATGGCCGAGACGTGGAAGTTGCGCTGGGCCATGGCAAACTCCTTGATTTGCAACCCGACAATGGGTGCATTGTCACGCAACTTGACACCGACAAGAATCAACTGGCCGTCGTGGATTTCAAACCAGTGGCGCACCCACGGGCGCTCCAGCGCCGTGATTACCTCGAGCGCGGCAAGATACTCGGGATATATGAGCGTTTTGACACCCGAGCGTGTAAAAAAATCGCGGTTGCCCGGGGCCATGAACTCATAGTTGTCGATTCGGGCCACAGTTTTCTTTGCGCCGAGGCTTGATGCTATCTGACAGGCAAGGACATTGTCGGTCTCGGTAGGGAGTACGGCGATGAAAAGGTCGGTATTGGCGATGCCGGCATCCTTGAGGGTGTCAAAGGATAGAGCCGAGCCCACCCACGTCATCAGGTTGTAGTTGGCGCCGATGGTCTCGAGTTTAGAGGGGTCGACGTCGAGAAGCGTGATGTCCTGCTCCTCGCGAGTGAGAAGTTTGGCAAGGTGGGTTCCTACCTCTCCGGCTCCGGCAATCAGTATCTTCATAGTGCAACGATGGATTTAATAGTGGCGGCAATTCCCTCGGCGTCAAAACCGGCCTGATGCTTGAGCTGGGCAATGGTTCCGTGGGCCACAAAGGCGTCGGGAATGCCGAGGCGCCTGACGCGGTTGGAGTAGCCGTTGTCGGCGAGCCATTCGAGCACGGCACTACCCATGCCGCCGACAATGGTGCCATCCTCGACCGTGACGACGGGCAAGCCCGAGCGTCCCACCTCGTGGAGAATATCGGCATCGAGCGGCTTGGCATATATCATGTCGTAGACCGCGGGGCGTATGCCGTCGCTTTTCTCAACCATCTCGGCGGCGCTGAGCACATCGGCGGCAACGGTTCCGAGCGAGAGGACAATGACGCGTCCGTCACCGTCGAGAAGTTTCTCTCCACGACCGGCGGGGAGCGGGCGCATCGGCTCGTTGGGGTCATACACGGTAGCGCTGCCACGGGGGTAGCGAATGGCGAGCGGGCCCTCTTCGCGCAGTGTTGACGTGTAGAGAGCGTGGCGCAAGCAAGTGCCGTCACGGGGAGCCATGACAGTCATCGATGGGA
>JAFLTK010000292.1 GCA_022511505.1 Muribaculaceae bacterium | reverse complement strand
ATTGGATTAACTTTCTGTCCCATTGCGATTAAGCCTTTTTAGCGTTTTTAATGTTATCGATAGTGTCCACGACCAGGGTGACGTGGTTGGCACGCTTGCGGATGCGGTAGCCACGGCCCTGGGGTGCTGTGCGGAGGCGCTTGAGCATAGGAGCACAGTTTACATAGATAGTGCTGATGGCGAGTTCGCCGTCCTCGGCGCGACGCTCGTTTTTGGCTTCCCAGTTGGCGATAGCCGAGCGCAGGAGTTTCTCGAGGCGTGAAGCGGCTTCTTTATTGGAGAATTTCAAGATACCGAGCGCGCGATTGACCTCAACACCGCGAACCATGTCGGCCACAAGACGCATCTTGCGGGGCGACGAAGGGATGTTGGTCAAGCGTGCAAATGCAACATTGCGGCGCTCTGCCTTGATTTTATCGGCGGAATTTCTTTTTCTTACACCCATTGTATTTTAATTCTTTTTTCTCGTTTAGATGAATTATTTTAACAGGGTCCCGAATTATTTCTTCTTGTTGCCGCCGTGACCACGGAAGTTGCGAGTGGGAGCAAATTCACCCAGCTTGTGACCTACCATGTTCTCGGTAACGTAAACAGGAATAAACTTATTACCATTGTGAACTGCGAAAGTGTGACCAACAAAGTCAGGTGAAATCATCGAGGCGCGGCTCCAGGTTTTGATAACCGCTTTCTTGCCTGATTCATTCATCGCGTCGACCTTCTTTTCGAGTTTAACGCTGATAAACGGGCCTTTTTTTAATGAACGACTCATAAGTTGTTTGCTTCTTTAATCAGATTACTTTTTTCTTCTTTCGATAATGTACTTCGAAGACTGTTTCTTCGGAGCACGAGTCTTAAGACCCTTGGCATAGAGACCCTTGCGTGAACGGGGATGACCACCGGAAGCGCGGCCTTCACCACCACCCATGGGGTGGTCAACGGGGTTCATAACGACACCGCGGTTGTGGGGACGACGGCCCAACCAGCGAGAGCGACCGGCCTTACCGGAGCTTTCGAGCGAGTGCTCGCTGTTGCCGACGACACCTACCGTAGCCTTGCAAGTAGCGAGGACTTTGCGGGTTTCGCCTGAAGGTAATTTGATAATAGCATAGTTGCCTTCGCGAGAAGTCAACTGGGCAAATGTGCCGGCCGAGCGAGCCATGAAGGCTCCCTGTCCGGGACGCAACTCGATGCAGTGGATGAGCGTACCGACGGGGATTTTGCTCAGGGGGAGGGCGTTGCCAACCTCGGGAGCAACATCAGCGCCGCTGACAACTGTCGAGCCAACTTCCAAGCCGTTGGGTGCAATGATATAGGCCTTTGCGCCGTCAACGTAGTAGAGCAGGGCAATGCGGGCAGAGCGGTTGGGGTCATACTCGATTGCCTTTACAACTGCGGGAACACCGTCTTTGTTTCTCTTAAAGTCAATGACGCGGTATTTGCGTTTGTGACCGCCGCCCATGTAGCGGGTGGTCAGGTGACCCTCGGCGTTGCGGCCGCCGGTCGACTTTTTACCGGTCGTAAGAGATTTCTCTGGTGCATTAGCAGTGGAAACGCGAGTTGTAGAGACTCCGTTGACTTTAACGGCCTCCTCGCGCTTGAATACACCAATAATCTTGTGTCTTTGCCCCGGTGTTGTGGGCTTAAATTTCTTTACTGCCATTTTCTATTATATATTGCTATAAAAGTCGATTGTTTGACCCTCGGCAACGGTGATGAACGCTTTCTTCCAAGCCGAAGTCTTGCCGCGGAGCAGACCGCTCTTGGTCCAGCGAGACTTGTTTTTACCACGGACGATGGCGGTGTTGACGCGAACAACTTTGACACCATAGAGTTTCTCGACAAGGTCGCGAATCTGGTGCTTGTTGGCCTCGGGAGACACACGGAATGTATAGCGATTGAGGCGCTCGGTGATCTGAGTAGCCTTCTCGGTAACGATCGGTTTGATTGTAATTTCCATTGTTAAATTCTCCTGATGTTTTTAAAGGTTGTTAATAACGTCAAGACTACCCTCGGTGATGATGATAGCGTTGGAATTCATCACTACATAGGTGTTCAAGTCCTTGGCAGTGATGATATTTGCGTTGGGCACATTGCGAGCCGACAAATATACGTTTTTATTTTGGTCTGCTAAAACGAGAAGGATCTTTTTTCCTTCGGCTTCAAGATTTTTAGCAAATTTTATGAATTCTTTAGTTTTGGGAGCGTCAAAACTGAAGTTCTCAACAATCTTGATCTGGTTTTCCTGAACTTTGGTTGTCAGAGCGCTGCGGCGAGCGAGTTGCTTCACTTTCTTGTTGAGCTTGAAGCGATAGTCGCGGGGACGGGGACCGAACACGCGGCCGCCACCAACGAGGACGGGCGAGTTGATGTCACCGATACGGCTGCCGCCGCCACCTTTCTGCTTGTGAAGTTTGCGGGTTGAACCTGACACTTCGCTGCGTTCTTTTGACTTGTGGGTTCCCTGACGCTGGTTGGCCAAGTATTGCTTTACATCGAGATATACGGCGTGCTCGTTTGCCTCAATTGCAAACACCTGGTCGTTGAGCTCAGCCTTGCGGCCGGTGTCCTGGCCTTGAATGTTATAAATTGCGAGTTCCATATTATTTCTCAATTGTTACGATTGAACCT
>JAFLTK010000291.1 GCA_022511505.1 Muribaculaceae bacterium | reverse complement strand
ACTGTCTGTATCTATAAGACGACACTCGCCAGAGCGATGATCCAGTAGATAATGATACTTCCAACTGATTCCATATTCTTTATAAACAGTGTTATATTTTAATGAAACGATTTAGTAAAGTGGCCGGCTTTGTTCAGGCGCACGGGCCGGGGCCTGTAGACGGGGCAACGTCGCGCGTGGAGTCGTTGCCGTGAAGTTGAATCGAGATTACCATGGAGCGGGACCTAACGCAGACGCTATCACTTGGCGTCGGACGCCGGAGCGGCCGGTTTGTCGCCGGCGGCTGCTTTCTTGGCAGCGGCAGCGGCTTTTGCGGCGGCGATTTTGGCTTCGCGCTCGGCTTTCATTCGCTCGATTTCCTCGGGCGAGGGTGCCGGTTCCTCCTTGGCAGGCAGGTAGTTGAGTTTCTTGACAAGTTTGGCGCGAGTAAAGACAGCCTGCTCAAAGTCGTTGGAGAAATCGATTGCTTGGGTAGGGCAATTGGTGACACAAAGTTGGCAGAAGGTGCAACTTCCAAGGTCGTAGATATATTTGTCAAGTTGCTTTTTCTTCTTGCCGTCCCATGTGTCGACGGTTTTGATTGTCAGCGAGATAGTACCATTAGGGCAAACTCGTTCACACATGCCGCAAGCGATGCACTTGTGGTTGCCCTCGGCGTCATAGATGAGTTCGAGGATGGCGCGGAAGCGCGGCGCAACGGGCGGATTATCGCGGTTTTCGGGATAACGCTCGGTGATTTTTGGTGTGACAAATTCTTTTCCGGTCACCTCCATGCCTTTGATGAGGCTGACGATGCCCGAACCTAATGACGTGAAATAGTCTTTTACACTACCCATAATTTAATGTTACGTTTAGCCTTTAGAGATGTTTTAATAACCGGACGAGCCGGCGAGTAGGAGAGGGGTTTATTTGACCTGGCCGCCGAGGATGTCGAGGAGCTCGGTGGTGATGCTCTGCTGGCGCAGTTTGTTGAACTCGAGTTGAAGTTGCTCGAGGAGTTTCTTGGCGTTGTCGTTGGCGCTCTGCATAGCCATGATGCGCGCGGCCTGCTCTGAGGCACGATTTTCGACAAAGATTTCCTGCATCACTGCCAACAGGAAGAGGGGCAGGACGGCGGTGAAAATAGATGAAGCATCGGGCTCGAAGATGTAGGGGCGACACTGGGCCTTAACGCCGTTGGCGGCAAAAGTCTCGGGAACGATGGGGAGAATCTGCTCGGCGCGTAGGCGCTGGCGCGACACGCTCTGGAAATTCATATACATGACGTCGACGCGGTCGAGTCGGCCCGATGTGAAGCCGTCGCGCAGTGTTTCCATGAAACTCTTGACGCCGGCACCCTCGGTTTTAGAGTTGACTGCCGGGTTTGACTCGACACTGATGTTGCCGCCGGCAATCTTGCGGGCAGCCTTGTCGAGTTTGCGGCCGACGGGGAAGATAACCACATTCACATTCTCGCCTAGTGAACGTCGGTAATCTTCAAGGCGATTTAAAACCGCCTTGAAGATGTTGACGTTATAGGCACCACAAAGACCGTCATCAGAGCCAAGGATGACCAACCCGATGGTTTTGACCTCGCGAGGTTCGGTCAGCGGCGACGAAAATTCAGCGTCGGCGCTCAACAGATTGCCTAAAATTGTCTCAATCTGCTCGCGGAAGGGGAGCAGACGCTTGAGAGCCATCTCGGCTTTGTGCATCTTGGCCGACGAAATCATTTTCATCGCGCCGGTGATTTTCTCGGAAGATGCTACCGAACCGATTCGTCCTTTTAGTTCGCGAAGTGTTGCCATAATCTATTGGTTGTGTTGGTGTTGGGATGGTGTTGATTGGTAAAAAGAAATGAAGGTCTTAGGAATGTGTAGAATGGTTATCAAGCATACCGGGCGGCTATTTCGCCGGCGGCTTCGGTCAAGTGGGCCATAACCTCGTCGGTCAGTTTACCTGCCTTGATGGTTTCGAGGTCGGCGGTATACTTGGCGTGGAGCAGTTGCAGATAGAGCTTCTCAAACTCGGCAACTTTGTCGAGGGGCACTTTCTCGAGCAGACCCTTTGTGCCGGCAAAGATGACGGCAACCTCGTCTTCAACAGCCACGGGATGATACTGGGGCTGAATCAGCAGGCGCTCGTTCTTGCGGCCCTTGTCGATGACGCGGGCAGTCACGGGGTCGATGTCGCCGCCAAACCTGGTGAACGACTCGAGCTCGCGGAACTGGGCCTGGTCAATCTTCAGCGTACCGGCAACCTTTTTCATTGACTTAATCTGGGCGTTACCACCTACGCGAGACACTGAGATACCGACGTTGATAGCCGGGCGGATACCACGGTTGAACAGGGCGGTCTCAAGGAATATCTGACCGTCGGTAATGGAAATCACGTTGGTAGGAATGTAGGCCGAGACGTCACCGGCCTGAGTCTCGATGATGGGGAGCGCAGTCAGCGAGCCGCCACCCTTGACGATAGGCTTGAGGTCATCGGGCAGGTCGTTCATCTGGGAAGCAACCTCCTGATTGTCAATAATCTTGGCTGCACGCTCGAGCAGACGCGAGTGGAGATAGAAGATGTCGCCGGGGTATGCCTCGCGGCCCGAGGGGCGCTTGAGGATAAGCGAAATCTCGCGATAGGCCACGGCCTGCTTTGAGAGGTCGTCATA
>JAFLTK010000290.1 GCA_022511505.1 Muribaculaceae bacterium | reverse complement strand
CAAAGAGTTTCATGCCATATCCAATCATGACCACGGCGAGCGCAACGGCGGTGTGGGCGTTTGATAGCTGATACATCACCGAGCGGTCGAGGTTGCTCATCTTGAAGCGCAACTGGGTGACAAAGGCGGCAAGCCATTTGCCGGCCATGGCGATAGCGCTCATGACGGCAGCGACATAAACCGTGTCCCAACTCGACGAGATTACCTTGACGTTAATCAGCATGCCTACTCCAATCAAGAAATAGGGGATGAAAATCGCGTTGCCGACAAACTCGATGCGGCTCATCAGTCGCGAACGCGCCGGGATGTAACGGTTGAGCGTCAATCCGGCAAGGAACGCGCCAAAGATGCCCTCAATGCCTATCCACGATGCTACCGTGGCAGCGAGAAACACCATTGCCATCACATAGATAAACTGGGCGATGCCGTCACTGTATTTTTTGAAGAACCAGCGCGTCAGCCGCGGAAAAATGTAGATGGTAGCGATGCAAAACAACACCAGGCCGCCGAGCAGCCACGAGATATGGCCCAACGAGAACTCCCCCTCGCGATAGATGCCGGTGGTGGCCGCAACAATAATGAGCGAGCCGACGACTGTCAGGATTGTACCAGCGATAGCGATGACCACGGCGGGGCTTTTTGACAGCCCGAAGCGCGAGATGATGGGGTAGGCAATCAGGGTATGGGCCGAGAACATCGACGCGAGAAGCAGTGCCGACAACAGGTCGCGGTGGAGAAACACCGTAGCTCCGATTACGCCGATAACGAGTGGAAGCACGAATGTCATCACGCCAAAAAACAGGCCGCGCCTGAGGTTGCGCTTGAGATTGTACATATCAATCTCAAGGCCCGCCAGAAACATCAAATAGAGAATACCTACCTGACCGAAAACCTCAAAACTCATGTCGCGCGCAAGCAGATTGACGCCGTAGGGACCGACGACAATACCCGCCAGAATGAGGCCGATGACATGGGGTATGCGCAATCTATTGAGCAACATCGGCGCCAGCAGAATGATGACCAGCACCGTCAAGAAGATCGGTGCCGGCTGGGTTATCAGCGGCGCGGCTGTAGCGAGGAGTGTCAATAGAGGCGGCATTAGATGGCAAAGATTAGAGATGAGAGATTAGATTGTGGGTTGATGGTTCACCCAAAGACAAACAAAATATCTATTATCTAATCTCTATTCACTATTATCTATTAAAAAGGTGTTTAGCAATCTGGACGGCGTTGAGGGCGGCACCTTTCTTTATCTGGTCGCTGACAGTCCAGAATGTCAACGCGCCCGGCACGGCGAGGTCCTCGCGCACGCGGCCAACGTAGACCGGGTCGACCCCGGCGAGGTGAAGCGGCATCGGGTATTCCTTGGCCTCAGGATTGTCGAGCAAAACGACGCCGGTAGCCCCGGCAAAAGCCTCGCGGGCCTCGGCAACGCTAATCGGACGCTCGGTCTCAACCCAGATAGCCTCGCTATGAGCGCGCATCACCGGCACACGGACGCAGGTCGCACTGACCTGAATCTCGGGGGCATGCATTATCTTCTTGGTCTCGTTGTGCATCTTCATTTCCTCCTTGGTATAACCATTGTCGAGGAACACGTCGATATGGGGAATGACGTTGTAGGCGAGTTGATGGGCAAACTTCTCGACCTTGGGCTCGCGGCCGTCGGCAAGCGCTTTGTGCTGCTCGACGAGTTCCTCCATTGCCGACGCTCCGGCGCCCGAGGCAGCCTGATAGGTAGACACATGGACGCGCTTGATGGGCGAAAGGTCGTGAATAGGCTTGAGGGCAACAACCATCTGGATGGTGGTGCAATTGGGGTTGGCAATAATTCGACGAGGTGCGTTGAAAGCATCATCGCCGTTGACCTCGGGGACAACCAAGGGAACATCATCGTCCATGCGGAAGGCGCTCGAATTGTCAATCATGATGGCGCCCCCGGCGGTGATAACGTCGGCAAACTCACGCGACACCGATGCTCCCGCCGATACAAATGCCACATCAACCCCCTCAAAGTCCGTTGCATCGTGGCGCAACTCGCGGATTGTCACCGGCTTACCGTTAAAGTCAATCACACGGCCCGCGCTACGGCTCGAACCAAAGAGCAACAGCTCGTCGACAGGAAAATTCTGCTCGCTGAGCACACGCAGGAGTTCCTGCCCGACGGCGCCCGACGCGCCTACAATTGCTACCTTCATTTATTCAGTTGTTGTTGATATTGTTATTGGTGTTATTGATGGCAATGCCAAAAATTTGGGCACAAAATTACAAAAAATTTGCCAAACTACCAACCCTCCACGTCAAAGGACAGGCCGGGAAGCTGGAAAGGCCGTCAAAGGTGGTGAAAGGTAGAAAAGGCATGAAGAGCCGGAAATGGTTTTAAATATTGAAGAAGATTGTAAAAGACCGTGGACGGCGGCTCCGATAAGTCCGATTATTCAGATTTTCCCCCCCCAATTAACCGGGAATAAAATTCAATCCAAAATCATCTTTATAATGATGATTTTGGATTGAATGATTATTACAAAGATGATTTTGTCAAAATGATTATTACAAAGATGATTTTGCCAAAATGATTATTGTAATAATGATTTTTAAACTTATGTGTCTCAATAGGATAGCACGGGCCGGGGCGTCTCGCAAAACGCGAGAC
>JAFLTK010000289.1 GCA_022511505.1 Muribaculaceae bacterium | reverse complement strand
TAGCACTGCAGTTTTTGGTTCTGCCTGTCTTGGTTCGAATCCAGGTAAGACAACCATTAAGCACTTCTTCAACCCGCGGGTCGAAGAAGTGTTTTGCTTTCAAGAGAAACCATATTACACCTTACACATTATTATATAGGCCCCGGTGTGAATTGTAAAGGAATGTTAAGAGCGTGTAAATAGTGGCTGAAAAATTTGGAAATTTCAAATATTTTACATAATTTTGCATTCACAAAGCGAGAACAATTCTCGCAAAACGAGATAATTAACATTTTGGCTTTAGTATCAAGAGACAGGCTTGACCTGCTCCAACCGAGGTGACTTAGTTCATGGCCACCCACGGTGGGAAAACGATACGAAGGTTATCACCTTAAAAAATAAAGATTTATGAACTCATCGACAAAGTCGCTTTGCCCCAAGAATGAGCAATGCGCAAAGAACACAAATTCAATTTCGGAAAATCTTTGCGCTTCAGTTGACACCAAATCAACTGAGGCTTTTCGTGTTTCTAACGGTCTCGACATCGTCCTCGACCGCGAGGAGGTCTATGACCCTCAGACGGTCAACGTGTGGCCTTTCCATAGGGTTGACGACATCGTTGAAGGGGTTGTCCTCGATCTCTGCAACATGACTTCGTGCTATCCGTTTGAGTGTCAAGGCCTCAAGTGGCGCAGTAGCGAGGAATTGTATCTGTGCGGCGAGTTTTCCAACGATACAGAGGAGCACCGCCTGATACAGCATGAACTGATTTCGGCCAAGAGCCCGTATGCGTCAAAGCGATTTATCAAGGGGAAGCATCGCAGAAAGGTCAGAGCCGATTTCACTGAGTTCCGCACTCAGTGGATGCTTTGGGTCGTGTGGCAGAAATGCCTCGGGAGCCCCGCGTTTAGGAGTAAACTCCTGTCAATCCCCGATGATGTCGTGTTGGTCGAGGAAACCACGACCGACACCGGTGGAACCGGCAATATCTGGGGCTGCTCCAACCGCGAACTGGTAAAGGCACGAAAGGCTAAGGAGGCCGAACTCAAAGAAAGATACGCCCACCTCACCAAGGCAAAACTCAAATCGCTGATTAACATAGAGATAAACTCAATCCGCAACATAGGACTGTACACGGGTCAAAACAATATAGCCAAGATATTGATGATATGCCGCCAGAGTCTCAAGAACGGCACTGAGCCCGTTATCGACTTGCAACTGCTTGAATCAAAGGATATTTACATCTTTGGCAAGCGTATTTCATTCGTGAAGTAAGCACAGAAGCATGAACGGCAATCGCCTTGGCGCTTTGCACATTGATAATATAAACAATCGCAAAGAATAGCAAAGCTAATCCCGAGGGCTCGTCTGCCTTCTTCACTCGCTTTTCAAG
This sequence comes from Muribaculaceae bacterium, assembly GCA_022511505.1. Classification (GTDB taxonomy): domain Bacteria; phylum Bacteroidota; class Bacteroidia; order Bacteroidales; family Muribaculaceae; genus HGM05190. The sequence continues at coordinate 1,295 of JAFLTK010000289.1, read as the reverse complement.
CGAAGTTAAGGTTCAAGGCGTTGCCACCGGTGAAATTTGACAAACTCCCATTGGGTTACATCAAATATTGGATAAAACGTTACATATTATGAGAATAGCAGTTAGATGTCTGTATTACCGACCGATTACCTCAAATTTTCTGATTATCGACCTGTCGCAAGAGCAATGGAGCAAGTTCCTATGGGGCGATAAGCAGACAAGAATAGAAATTGTGAAGCCATACTTGCCAGGGGCACATCCGCCCGTAAGAGAGGTCGCTTGGATTCCGCTTGACAGCCTTTCCAACAGTTCAAAATCAACTTTAATTATCAATCTGATAAACAATTACAACTAAACACAGTATGGAAGAATATAAAATCACACTCATGGACGGCCGTGAAATCGATGGCATCCTAAAATCTGAGCAACCCAAAGAAGTCAAGTCTGACGAGATAAAGTTAGATACCACGGGACAGTATCTCACTTTTGGCAAACGCAAACCGAGAATCCCGGCCGAGGAAATTGTGCGCCGAGCCGAACGCCAATACTACCATCATCTCTTCACCGAGAACGCCCGGTTTTTGCTTGCCAATGCAGAGAGAATTTTCTCCGACAGTCGAATGTTTTTGGCTCCTGTCAGGGTGCAGAATGGCCTCGCCTACATAGGCACGAGCGGCTTTTGGAGGCCGACAATCGGTGTTTACCTTGAATGGTGGCTCAACCATCAGGAAGCCGCTGTTGATAAAAACGGCAATTTGGTATGGTATATAAGCGGCTCTCCGTTGAGCGGGAGAAATTGTTGCAGTTCGGTCAATCCCGAGGGCAAACAAGTAGAAATCGCTCTACAGACTAAATTCTCAGCCGTTTGGCGCTCGTTTATCGATGTCAATAACCGCTATACCGAAGCCAAACAGCGATGTGAGGCATACACGCTTGAAGAGGTTCTGGTTATGCTTCATGGCGAGGACTACAAGTGTCGCATCGTCGAGTTGAAGCACGAGATGATAGAAATGGTCATGGATTGGGAGCGCAAAGATTTGCAGAGCACCTACAACAATCTGCTTAATAAAACGCACAAATTGATTCTCAACAACCGCAAAATCATCCTCGGCCATCATCGAGAAGAAATCATGGAGTTCTACAAAGGATATGCGGTCAGAGAGGAAGAAATCAAGGTATTGGAAAAAGCGTATGTCACGAGCCACAACGAGTTGAAAAAGCAACTCCGCGACGGCACCCTCCAGGGTGATTACCACGTCCTGCTTGCCGAAGCGGCGCGTGAATACAAAACACGAAAGCGAGTACAATCAGACCTG
>JAFLTK010000288.1 GCA_022511505.1 Muribaculaceae bacterium | reverse complement strand
ACCATGTCGCCGGGCGACATCGCCATGTTGTCGCGCAGATAGTCAAAGCCAAACTCGTTGTTGGTACCAAACGTGATGTCACAGTTATATGCAGCACGACGCGAGGCGGTGTTGGGCTGATGCTTGTCGATACAGTCGACTGTCGAGCCGTGGAACATGTAGAGCGGACCCATCCACTCGCTGTCTCGTTTTGACAGGTAGTCGTTGACGGTCACTACGTGGACACCTTTGCCTGACAGCGAGCGAAGGAATACCGGCAAGGTTGCAACAAGAGTTTTACCCTCGCCGGTCGCCATCTCGGCAATCTTGCCTTGGTGGAGCACAACGCCGCCAATCAACTGCACGTCATAGTGAATCATGTCCCAGAAAATCTCGTTACCACCGGCAATCCAGTGGTTCTTCCAGATGGCCTTGTCGCCATCGATTGAGACAAAATCGCGTCCCTGACCGGCAAGGTCACGGTCCATATCGTTGGCTGTTACCTCGACGTCGCCGGCAGCAAAACGAGCGGCGGTTTCACGCAGAGCGGCAAAGACGGTTGGCAGGTGCTCGTTGAGTTTGTCCTCAATGATTTCAAGGATGTTTTTCTCGTGACGGTCAATCTTGTCCCACAGGGGCTGACGCTCGTCAAACGGCAGGTCCTCTACGCGTGCCTTGATATCGGCAATCCCGGCCTCATCTTCGTGAATTGCACTTTTGATGTCGGCGCGAACGTCGGCAATCGCTTTGCGCAACTCGTCGTTGCTGTACTCCTTCATCTGAGGGCCAAGAGCCTTGATGCGGTCGACGATCGGCTTAATCTCGCGCAGGTCGCGCTGGGATTTGTTGCCGAATATTTTACTTAAAAATGAGTTAAATGACATTTATGTAGTTGATTTTATTATCGTTAGGGATATGGTGAATGTCGCTCGAAATTGTTGATGATTCGAGCGACTGCAAAGTTAGTTAAATTTATTGAAAGTTAAAAGTTTAATGCTTAAAGATTTAATCTCTTGTCCCTTATCTTTAACAGGGATTATCTTTAACCATAAATCAATAACCGAATATCTATCGCCTTATTGCAGTCGCAGCGGTGACATTGCTGCAGCATTGGGCGAGCGGATGCGCAGGATGCGTGCGATCGTTGGCGCCAGAATACAGGCATCGACCGGCGTGTTTATAACAACGGGCTTAACGTCGGGCCCCATCACATAGACGGGACACGAGCGCGACCCTAAGCGCGAAACTTGCCCCCCACCGTTGTTGTCGATAACCGAGTCATCTTCAACCACCTCCCATCCCGGAGCGATGGTCACAACGATGTCGCCGGCATGGGCGAGCGACGTGTTGCGACGCAGCGAGCGATCGGCATCGTCGATGCGTCCGGCAATGATGTCGTCGATAGTATAGACGCGCGAGATACCGCTCATGCGTCCTATGAATGATGCTGCCACGCCACGGATGGCCTCGAGGTCTACATTGCGCTCCTTAATCAACTTGTCGTTAAGGAAGAAATGCCGTGCATGATAGCCGTTTACCCACTCCCCGTTGCCGTATGTGGCGATGAGATACATGTTCAAGAGCGAGATGGCCTTGCGCGGCGAAAATTCCCCGTGGGGAATGTTCCAGCGCGGGTCATCGCGTTTGGCTGATGGAGCCGACGGTATGCCGGCTACAAAAATGAGCGTGTTGTCAAGTCCCGGACCGGCGTTGATGGCTTCAAACAGGCGGCGCAGCGATGCGTCGAGTTTGATGTAGGCGTCCTGAGTGTCAATGCGGTTGTCGGCGTCGCGCGAGTAGGGGTAGGGCGTCACGGTATACCCGAGATTGAGCATGTCGGTCACGCCGCGTTGTCCCATCGTTGTCGACGTCAGATATTCGATGGCGAGATCGGTAACCTCAGTGTTGACCGTTGCCGATGCCTTGAACATGCGGTAGCGGTCGCGCTCGTTGTGGGAGAAACGGTTGGTGAAAGGATACAGTTTACGATGTTCGGGAAGATCGGCATACTGTTCAAGAGGCAATGACGGTCGCCATGTCAACGTGTCGAGACGCATCGACAGGGGCATGGCGTAGTTGCGCTTTGAAACTGCCTTGGGAGTGGCGGTGTAGAACGACGTTGTCGACCATTTGCCGTCGATGTCATTGATCCAAACACCGCTATTACCGGCGTGTGAAGCCAGTAGGATGGCGGTTTGGGCATCGGGTGCTATAGCATAAACGTAACCCAGACCCTCGTCACTGATGCGAACCTCGTCAGAAATCGTTGACACAAGCAACGCATCGGGCGAGTAACTTTCGGTGGTGTTCACGCCGCGATAGGCCGAGCCGGGTGTGCCCATCATGATTGGCATCGTGCGCTTAGTGTCAATGTCATAAACGGTCGCACCGGTGATGCCGCTGACCGATGGCGTTGTTCCGGTCATCACCATTGCCGTGGCGGCCGTCGGGTCAATACCCTGACCATATTCTACATTTTGCAACAGGGCGCCGCGTTCCATCAACAGGCGGAAGCCGCCGGGACCGAAACGATTTTTGAGCAACTCGATATAGTCCTCGTTCAATCCTTCGACAACAATGCCGACAACCAGCGACGGTCGCGTTGTTGCGGCTCCGGCAGTGACACCCATCGAGACGATGGAAGCCACGATGGCAATCATCAATCGTGAGGTTAGAGAGGTCTCCTTATTGCTTGATTGTTTTGACAT
>JAFLTK010000287.1 GCA_022511505.1 Muribaculaceae bacterium | reverse complement strand
CAGTAGCGTCAGCGTCGAGCAAGATAGTGCGGTCTCCCAGGGTGTAGGAGGCCGTCGGTGTCGTGACGGTGCCGTTTTCGACCGTAATCGTTGGGTCGAGTTTATTTGTGTAAGCCTGTGATGTTAAAGCGGTTAAGGTTGCGGTAAAGATTGCAAGGAAAGATTTTGTATTCATTATCGGTGGTGTTGTTGAAGATGGGTGGGATGGGAGTAGTGGGAGGATGGTTTTCAGTTTAAAAAGTCAAAGGTTATGTCGATGTGGAGGCCCTCGTCGCCTTTTTTGATGCGGATGTTACCCGGCTGACTGTCAGGACCTTGCTGTTCGATTGGCTTGAACGAGCGGATGGCGGGAATGTCGAGCAGGAACGAGAAGTTACCCTCGGTAGGAAACGCGGGCATGGTAGGCTCTTGGGCACCGTGTGGTTCCTCGGGAGTAAAAATGTGGTAGAAAATGCCGTCGCGGCGCGAGTAGAAGGTCATCGGAGCGGTATCGCTTTCAAGGGTCGCCCAATAGACGTTGCCGTGGTAGCCCTTGAATTCGGGGTAGATGAGGTTCTCGAAACTCTCGCCGGTGATGGTGTTGTTATAGTCTTTGTGCCACGTGTCGATGCGGGCGCCTTGGGTGCGGTTTTTCCACACTCGATACGGGCCGCGACCCAACCATGTCATGCCGGTGCAAAGACTATCGGGATAGGAGAACGACAGGCCAAGGTTGTAGACCTCGGTGTCCATAAAGGCGTCGTCAAAGCCGCCGCCACCACCGGCTCGGTTGAGCAACAGGGCGTCCATCGACAGCAGTCCGGCCGGGGTCAGGCGCCACACGATAGAGTCGACCGCGCCTTTGTATCGAGCGCAGAAAACGACGTCATCGCCATCTTTTTGTGCCGAGGAGAGTTCGGGTTCAAATTTCATTTTCATGCCAACGGGCATTGGTCCATCGGTGAACGGAACGTCGCGACGGTCGGCAACAATGCGTTGTAACAAGCCGGTACGACTGTCAAAAGTCACCTGCACGCGTGGGCTCGATAGGGTGACGAGAGTGTCTTTGACGGTTATCGATGTCTTCGCCTTTCGGGGCGACGCGGCGATGGCCGACGGGGCGACATGAGTGTTAAAATAGTCACCGACGAGGCGTGTCGGTATGTTCCATTCGCCAACTTGACGTCCATCGGGCGCAAATGCAGCGAGGCGTAGGAGGTCAGCTTCGGCAATTTCGGTCGGGGGCGTAAACGAGGCAAAGCGGGTTTCACCGGGCATCGTTTCGGGGAGGGTGACGGCGCCCTCGGCAATGACTCGCGGCGTGATATCGGTACCCTCGGCCGGCGCCGGGTTGACAACCAATTGATAAGTCATCTTGTAGCGGTCGAGCGAAGTGAAATCGCTCTCGTTGGTGACGGCGAAGCGTCCGTCGAAACGGGGCGTTACGAGGAAGGGTGCAATCTGCAACGGACACCACTGCTCGCGGATTGCGTAGAACGAGCCCTCACGCTCGCGGCGGGGACCAACAATGCCGTCGGGTGCGTTGGAGCCGTCGCTGTCAAGCACGCCTCCGCGGTCGGTGCGCGCCGGGGCTTCGTCACAGAATGCCCAGATGAAGCCACCGGCAAACATCGGGTTGGTTTTCCATCTATCCCAGAAATTGCGCAGTCCCGCGCCGCCTCCTTGGTCATACATCGAGTGCATAAACTCGGTGGGCATGAACACTCGATATCCGTTGGTGAAGCGCGCAACGCCGGTCAGATAGGCCGGGTAGTGGTGGGTGTCGAGGTCGTTGAAGTCGGCCCATGGGTGGACGAGGTGGCGGCGCTGGAGCATATCATGACGGGCAAACTCGGCGTCGAGCGCTTCGTTCCATCCGCCCTCGTTACCGTTGCTCCAAATGATGATGCAGGGATGGTTGACATCGCGTTCAATCATCTCGCGAACCAGTATGGTGCCAACCTCGGTGTCATAGCCGTTCTGCCAGCCGGCGAGTTCGTCCATATAGAGGATGCCGAGCGAGTCACACGCGTCGAGGAAATGCTCATCAGGCGGGTAATGGGAGCGGACGGCGTTCATGTTCATTTCCTTGATTAACAGTGCGTCTTGCCTCGATTGTTCGGCCGAGGTCGCGCGACCTCCGTCAACCGAAAATGAGTGGCGGTTAACCCCCTTGAGAATGATTTTGTGGCTGTTGAGATAAAGTCCGTCTTGGGGGAAGAACTCAACGGTGCGGAAGCCGATACGAGTAGTCTTGCGCTGGGTGGCGTTACCATCGGCATCCCTGAGTTCGACGATGACGGTATAAAGGTTTGGCTTTTCGGTCGACCACGGTTTGACACCTTTAACGTTGCCGCTGATGGTGACTATGCTGTCGCCGCCGAGCGGTGTCGTTGTTGTGTAAACGGTGCCTCCGGTAGAGGCGTCGACGAGCGTGACCGCAATCGAGCCGCGAGGTTGGCCGTCCAACTCGATGCGCGAGGTCAACGAGCCGTCGTGACGAGCGTCGTGGACAACGTGGCGCATACCTTCGCGGGGCGTAATCTCCAACCACACAGGACGATATATCCCCCCAAAGAGCCACCAGTCGGCCTTGCGCTCGGCAGCGTTGATGCTCTTGTTGGCCGAGTGCTTGTTGACCGTCACTTCGAGTCGATTTTTCTCGCCCGGTTTCACGAGTTCCGAGATGTCGCGCGTGAAACGATAGAAAACGCCCTGGTGTATCGGGCCGGCCTCGATGTT
>JAFLTK010000286.1 GCA_022511505.1 Muribaculaceae bacterium | reverse complement strand
TTTGCCCGTGTTAAACTTACCGGCAAATGGGGCTATCTCAAGCCCGACGGCACTTATCTTATAGAGCCCATGTTTGACAAAGTAGAGTGGTTCTGGGCTGGATTTGCCCGTGTTAAATCTAATGGCAAATGGGGCTTTATCAGGACCGACGGCACCTTTCTTATAGAGCCAATGTTTGACGAAGCAGAAGATTTCGCCGATGGATTCGCATTAGTGGAATGGAATGGCAACCCCTGTAAATTATATGCAGAAGGAGTTTTCACCCCCATTCATCTTGCTTAACCAAAGTTATAGGAAGCATGGGATTTGGCCGATAGAATCATGCTTGTAATATTGAACGGCGAGCAGGGTAAATTAGATATAGAAAGGGAACTGATGGAGTCACGCTAAGAAATTTGGGTGTTATTGTTTGTTAAAAGGGCTTACGTTTTGATAATTATTTGTATATTTGCCAAAATTTCTAATGATTTGAAATCATTTTAAGCGCAAATTAAAATAAAACAACACCTTAGAGATTTACCGGATATAATGAAAAGACTCTTGATATGTGCACTGGCAGTGATGCCGGCTTTTGCCGCTGATGCAAAAGGTCTGGACTTGCCGAGCCGCATAATGCTTCAACATCAGGCAGTTGAGGCTGTCCACGGAAGGATGACCGTGGACCACACGCCTGTCGGGACGGTTAAGCGTCGCGTTGCGCAATCGCCTGTCAATCAGTCGACAACGATGGGATTTGTGAAGATGGCCGACGGTGCCGACCGCTCGGACCTCGAGGCCGCCGGTTTTAACGTGCTTGCCGTCAGAGGGCGCATAGCCATCGTTGGCCTGCCGACCGACAGCGCCGAGACAATGGCGGCCAATCCCGCTGTTGCCAAACTCAGCCTGCAACGTCCCGTCAAAACCAATCTTGCCGCCTCGCGTGCCGTCAGTGGTGTTGACGACATTCACGCCGGCCGCGGGCTCGACGTTCCCTATACCGGTCGCGGCGTGCTGACCTGTATCGTCGACCAGGGCGTCGACCCCAACCATGTCGCTTTTCTCGACGAAAAAGGCAAAAGCCGCGTGACCTATCTTACGGCCTTTGACGGAACTACCGACAAATATGGCACCCCGAACTATCGCCTCTATGGCGACGAAATCTATGACATTGACGATAGCGGAAACATCTACTGGTATCCAACGGTCGACAAGTTTGAAACCGACGAGTTGCAGACCTACCACGGCACACACACGATGAACATTCTTGCCGGCGGCTACAAGGGCGACGTTGAGGTCGGCATTGGGCTGAGCGGCCTCTCTCCGGTGCTTCAAACCGTTTCCAATCCTTTCTATGGCGTGGCGACCGACGCGCAGATTGCGGTGTCGTGTGGCTCGCTTCAGGACGCATGTATCGCATACGGTATCAATGGTTTGCTCGATTATGCCTCCTACGCTCGCGAGGTAGCGGGGATGCCCTCGGTACTGAGTCTGTCGCTTGGCAGCACTGCCGGTCCCCACGACCCCAAGGGCCTTATGAACCAGTTCCTTGAGGAGTGTGGCGACGAGACAATCATCGTGCTTGCCGCCGGCAACGAGGGTGACCTCAAGTTGGCGCTCAACAAGACGATGGCCGGCGACGACACGTCGATGGCCTCGATGGTCTACCCCTACGGTTTCCAATATGACCCCAAGGCGGGAGCCCCGTCGTGGAGCAACACCTATATTCGCAACGGTGCCGTGATGGTCTACTCGGCCGACGGTCGCCCATTCACGCTCCGCGCTTTCATCATGACCGGCGAGGAGGGCAACTATCGCCGCCGCGCCACATACGACATATCGAGCGAGAACGGCGAATATTTCCTGTCGAGCAACGCCTACGCCAACTATGTCGGCGGCACTGTCAACAGCACTGTCGCCCGCTACTTTGACGGTTACATCGGCGGCGGTTCGATGCTCGACGAGGACCTTGGCCGCTACTATGGCGTGTTTGACTACTATCTCTACACCAACCCCGAGACCGGAATCAACGAGGATGGCAGCGAGGCTGTTATCGTCGGGTTTGAGGTAGTTGGTCAAGACGGCCAGCGCATCGAGTGCTACTGTGACGGCTCCAACACCTGGATATATAACTATGGCATGGCCGGCTATCTCGACGGTCAGCGCGACGGCACCATCAGCGATATGGCCGTCGGACATAACGTGCTCGTTGTCGGCGCATGGACGGCTGCCGACTCGTGGACCAGCCTCGACGGCAAGCGTTATGGCTACACGGCCGACGATGGCATCATTGTTGGCGACATCGGGCCTTATAGTTCGTTTGGCACGCTGACCGACGGTCGCACTCTCCCCCACGTTTGTGCCCCCGGTACCGGCATCATTTCGGCCATGTCGACACCATACGTCGATAGTTATTTCCATGGCTATGAGCAATATATCCCGATGAACTTTCAGGCGCGCGCAACTGCCGGCGGCAAGACCTACTATTGGAAGTCAGAAACCGGAACGTCGATGTCGACCCCGTTTGTGGCCGGCTCTATCGCCCTCTGGCTCGAGGCCGACCCAACCCTGACCATCGACGACGTTATCGACATCGCTACGTCTACCGCTCGACGCGATGAGGCTGTCGAGGGTGGCAATCCCGTGCAGTGGTGTGCAGGAAAATTTGACGCCCTCGCCGGTCTCAAGGATGTAATCAAACGCGCCGGCGTTCAGAGTGTCACCACCGACGACCACAATAACCGC
>JAFLTK010000285.1 GCA_022511505.1 Muribaculaceae bacterium | reverse complement strand
TTCCATCTGTTTCTTGAACTCGGTGTAATAGAGTTTTACAAACGGAATCGAGGCTACGGCAAAGATTGAGTTGAAGCCGGCAAGACGAGTTTTCTCTTTATCTTCTTTAATCTTATTGCGGTCACGGGCAGTTGCCACTTCCTCCACGTTTGTTAACCGAGAGAAAGTATAACTGCGAGAGTCACGGCGTGTCTTTTGGTTGAAATGTTCGAGGACATAGCGCGTTACGTTTTCGATGCGTTGGGGCGCCATCAATGCGCGCTCGCGGTCGATGTTGCTGACCTCTTCGTCGATAACATCGTCGTCTTCGCGCATCGTGCGGATGTAGTCGACCTTGAAAGGTAGCACGTTGCCATCGTTGATTGCGTCAACAATAGTATAGGAATGTAATTGGTCGCCAAAGGCTCCCTCGGTCGTTGTGAATTCGGGATTTTTAATACCTCCGGAATTAACGGGAAAGATTGGAGTGCCGGTAAACCCGAACAAATGATATTTTTTGAATTTTTTGACGATGGCCTTGTGCATATCGCCGAATTGCGAGCGATGACACTCGTCAAAAATCATTACAACGTGTTGACTGTAAACTTTATGCTGTGGATTACGCGCTATAAAGTTGGTGAGTTTTTGAATGGTGGTGATGATGATTCGTGCGCCCGGGTCGTTGAGTTGGCGGGTTAACACTGCTGTCGATCCGTTGGAGTTGGCCGCGCCTTTCTCAAAGCGGTCATACTCTTTCATAGTTTGATAATCAAGGTCTTTTCGGTCAACGACAAATAGCACCTTGTCAATGTCTTCCATCCTCGAGGCGAGGCGCGCTGTCTTGAACGACGTTAGCGTTTTACCCGAGCCGGTTGTGTGCCATATATAGCCGCCACTTTCACGCTTGCCGAGGTTTTTGGCGTTAGTACTTACCTTGATGCGTTGCAAAATTGCTTCGGTAGCTACTATCTGGTAAGGTCGCATCACAAGCAGCATGTTTTCCGATGTGAAGATGCAATAGCGTGTGAGTATATTGAGCAGTGTATGTTTGGCAAGGAATGTTTGGGTAAAGTCCACAAGATCGTATATTGGGGAGTTATCCTGTGTTGCCCAAAATGACGTAAATTCGAATGAGTTTGACGTCTGTTTCTTGCCGTGTCCTCTACCTGGATTTTGGTTGGCACGACTAACGGCGTCGCGCGTGGTGTTGCTGTAATATTTGGTAAGAGTGCCATTTGAGATGATGAATATCTGCACGAATTGAAACAATCCCGAACCCGACCAAAACGAGTCGCGCTGATAGCGATTGATTTGGTTGAAGGCATCTTTGATGCTAACGCCGCGACGTTTCAGCTCAATGTGAACGAGTGGCAGACCATTGACGAGGATAGTCACGTCATAACGATTCTCAAAAGCACCTCCTTCGGGCGTGTACTGATTAATAACTTGAAGGTGGTTATTGTGAATGTTATCCTTATCAATTAGTTTGATGTTTATAGTCGAACCGTCAGGCATACGCCATGACTTGATGTGATCTTCCTGTATGGTTTTGGTTTTCTCAATGATACCTTGATTTGGGTTGCCGAGATGCTGACGGAAGAAATCCTGCCATTCCTCATCGCTGAATTGATAATCGTTAAGACGTTCTATTTGGCGACGCAAGTTGGCGATTAAATCACCCTCGGTGGTAAGGGGAAGATATTCGTAGGCCTGCCGAGTAAGGCGTTTGATGAAATCTTGTTCCATTTCAGCCTCGCTCTGATATTGAGCGGCACTGTAATAACCGCCCTCAAATTCAGCTACTACTGTTGATTCGGGATTTTCAGATATTAATTGATATTGTTCAGCCATAACATTTCTTTCTTCTTTCATGGTAGTAAAAGTGGTAAATCGTTAAAGTTGATAAGGGGATTAAGGTTTTAAGGGGTAAGGTTGTTAAAGTTGATAAGGAGGATTTTTATATGCGGTTAAAAAACCTTAATCACTTTAATCGCCTTAAGTTATCTTAAATTTTTTCTGTCGAGGGTTTGAAGGAGAGGAGCCTGTTTCGGAAGTATTCATAGCGTTCGCGCGAGGCGGCAATCTCGGCCGGAAGACCTTCGGTTAAGTCGTTGACAAGCGTCTCAAAGCGGTCAAGGATTGACACTATCTTCTCCTGAAGTTCTAATGGAGGAACAGGAATTTGAATTTTCGCTAAATCATCAGTTTTTATATCAATTACTTTTGCACCATAAGCATATTTTTTCTTTTGCTTAAAAAATAAATTTGTCTGCATAAAATAAGAAATATACTTGGCATTTTGATTATGTTTATAAACTACAGAATGACCACCCGTAACAATATTGTCCTTTCCCAGCCAAGCAACAGCTTTTCCGATGTCCTCAACATTCTCACCTGTACAAGCCATGACAATATCACCGGTTTCAATTTGTAGCAATTTTTTTGCAAGTTCGGGACTGACAAAAGATTTAGTTTTAGTTGCCGAAGTTCCATAATGAGTGTAAATTTGACCATAATGGATGCATCCGACTCCGGAGTCTCTGAAGTCTTTCTTTTGCAATCCGTTTCCGCGTATAAATTTACCAATCTCGCCCATAGTCTTCCAATGTATTTCGTAACTGCCTAATATATAGTCAATTACCCCCCCCCATTTTACTCATCTCTTGCTCACCATCGGTCCCGACGCCGCAGGCGGAGGGATTGAATGTGAGCAAGAGATTACGATAATACTCGTATTGTTCTT
>JAFLTK010000242.1 GCA_022511505.1 Muribaculaceae bacterium | reverse complement strand
ACTCCCCTCAGCCCCTATCCATTTACCCCCGGCTTGCCGTTTGAAGAATTTCTTACCAAAAAGCGCTTGGTAATCGGTAAAAATAATTACCTTTGCATATTGAAAAAAATTGTCGACAATAAAACTTATGAGCCAATATAATTATATCAAGGTGTCGCTCTATGGCCAGTTTGGCGACGGGCTAAAGACGGCGATGCGTTTCCCGACGGCGGTTGAGGGTCAGCCCGAGACCAAGATGACCGTCTTCAACCCTACCAAAGTTCTCGACCAGTTTACCAACGCGCGCGAGTGTTATGCGGTGTGGCAGACGATGACCGGCTGCTATTATGGCCTTGTGACGCGCAATCCGCTTAACCCGACGACCGGGGCGATGCTGGTGACGTTGATGGTGCCCCACGGCATCATCCTGACGGGCCGTCAGGTGATACAGGCGCTGACGGGCCTGCGCAAGACACTCGTTGATGATGGTAATTATACCGGCGAGGCTGTTATCGCGGCACTGCGCGACGACGCCGGCTTACCCGAGCATCCGGCTTTCTTCCCCGAACTCGAGCAGCGCGAGAAAGAGAATCGCATCCCAACGGAGGATGGACCCAAGTCAACCGGATATCGCACGTATGCCAACGGGCACGACCTCGAGTCGATTCTCTCGTTCCCCTATCAGACAGAATATCGGTTCCGCCGCCGCATCTTGATTGTATCGGCCTCGACAGCCCTAAAACCCGAGTCTACCAAACTCCAACGTGTCCAGACGCCGCTCGAGCGCGAGTTTTGGGTAGAATGTCCCACGGGCGTGGCCGCGACCCCAATCTGTGGCGCCGAGGGCGATAAAATTTCGCTCATTTTCAGCAAAGCGGGCTACACTCCCTCAAAGCAAACCATTACCGCCGGCATACCGTCGCCCTACACCAAAATCGAGGGTTCGCTCATCAAGGTCAAGACGCCGGCCGAGAGCGGCCTGTCGTTCACGCGACGCATCAAACTCAACATCAAGAGCGCCAAGGGCGGCGCTGTCAACGGCTACACCATCAACGTTAACTCTCGCTCAATCAACTCGATGGAGCCTGTTGTCGAGTTGACCGAACACGATATGACCGCCGGCAAGAAAATCACCATCGCCGTGGCATCCAACAACTTCCGTCCTGTCAAACTCGAGAAAACGCCCGAAGAACTTTCCTCGGTCGAGACGCTCGACATCATCCTCGAGCCGCTCGAGCAAGGCATCACTCTCCATCTTGACTTCGGCGAGGGCCGCGTCTTTGAGCAGCACATCTCTATCGAACGTAACACCCCTGAATACAGCCAGTTACATTCAGGAAACTTCCACGGCTTCCGCGCCCACCGCATCTCAGGCCTGGGCATCAACGAGGCCTACAACGTCGACGTCCGCTCGGCTTCGCGCCCTACGGCTCCCTCATACGTCAACGAGGCAAAGACAACTACAACAACAACCACCAATACCGACGGCCCAAAGGCGCCGGTGTTTGAAAACGTGTCGCGCGACAACACTTCCTCGTCAGGCACCATCGAGAAGCCAAATATCACTAACGCCACCACCGGCACCGACAACTCCGGCGAAGAAACGACCGGCGGTTTCTCACTGTCTAAACTGAAGATAAAAGGCAGCGTAATCATTGGCGTCGTGCTTGGCATCATCGTCCTTGTGGCCGCCATCAAGTTCTTGCCCGGCCTCGGCGGCAAGTCTAATGAGGAGACTACCGATGACCCCAACATCATCACCGCCGAGAATCTTCAGGGTGGCGGCGACTCCGCGACCGGCACGACCTCTGACACGCCGACCGTCACCCCCGCCGAGACTGCCACGACAAACCCCGGCGAGGCGACAACCCCCGCTCCCGCCACGTCCACTCCCTCGGCCGACGAAGCCGCCGACATCGAGTATCTCAACTCCAACACCAAGGTGTGGAAGGTCAGCGCCCTCAAGAGCCAGAAATACCGAGACCTTATCGACGCCATCAAGCGCGGCGACATTCAGGCCATGGCCAACAGCGACTACTTTGCCGTTGAAGGCCGTGCCACCAACAAGTATGCCAACGAGATGATGGAAATGGCTTGGAAATCGCTCGGCACCGCCAACGAGAAGGGCAACGTCAATGCCCTCAAGAAGGCCGACGGCAAGGACGAAATCGATGTCTATGGCCTCTATGACGCTCTCGCTCGCGTCAAGCCCGCCAAACCCAACGAAACTCCGCGCCCCAAGCGCTAACACACTGAAATTATGAGACTTGTCGCCGCCATCGTCGCCGCGGTGCTCTCGGCCGGGAGCATCGCCGCGACAACGCTCATCGGCTTCCCCGAAGCCGCCGCCAACTATCGTGCCTACCCCTCGTCCGAGCAAATCACGCCCCCGTCGGCTCCCCCGGCAGGATATGAGGCGTTTCACATCGAGCACTATGGCCGTCACGGCGCGCGATGGCTCATTGGCGACCGCTACAACTATCCGGTCGAGGTCCTCGAGATGGCTGAGCGCAACGGCGCGCTGACACCACGCGGCGCCGAGGTGCTTGCCGAGTTGCGACCCTTGCGCGACGCTGCCCGCGGTCGCGACGGCGAACTGACCGCAATCGGCGCCGAGCAACACCGCGGCATCGCCCGCCGCATGGCTTGGAATTTCCCCACCGTCTTTGCTCCCGGCACGCGGCTCGATGCGCGCTCGACGGTCGTCATCCGCTGCATCCTGTCTATGCTCAACGAGGTTCAGGAACTGACCGCTATCTACAACGACCTCAACGTCACTACCGATGCCTCTGAGGCCGACATGTATTACATGAACACCCCGGCCCACAACCCCGCGTGGGACCGCGTGCAAGCCGTCAAAGACACCCTCGACGCCTTCCGGGCACGATACCCCGTGCGCGCCGATTTTGCCGCAAAACTTATCTCCAACCCCGCGCTGATTGCCGACAGCGTCGACATCCCCCGCCTCAACAACGACATCTTTGACATCGCCGCCAACTCAACCTCCCACGGTCAACAAAGTGACCTCGTCAACATCTTCAGTCCCGACGAAATCCACGAAAACTGGCTACGCTACAACGCGTTCTGGTTCTGGCGTTACGGCAACTGGGACGCTACCGGCGGCATCGCGGCCAATAACCAAATCGAACTTTTGCGCAACGTTGTCCTCAGCGCCGACACCGCCCTGATGTCGCCGAGCAACAGCGTCAACATGCGATTTGGCCACGAAGTCAACCTCATCGCCCTCGTCGTCATGCTCGAAATGGACGACTACAACCGCCGGTATGCAACCTTCGACGAGGCAATGGACCCGGGACCCGACGGCTGGCACAATTATGATGTCTTCCCCATGGCGGCCAACATCCAACTCATCTTCTATCGTCCGCGCCACGGCGAATACACCGCCGACGACATCCTCGTCAAAGCCATGCTCAACGAGCGAGAAGTAAGCCTTCCCGCCACACCCGTCGAGGGCTCCTACTACCGCTGGAGCGACCTGCGACCCCTCTACCTCAGCAAATCCTGCGAGTAACAATTCTCGGTCTTATAGCTCAGAGGGGTAGACACGCGGCGGCTCAGATGGAGAGGCGGCGGGAGATTTCGAGCATGCGCTCGATGGGGCGACGGGCGCGCTCGGCGAGTTCGGGCGAGACTTCGATGGCGGGCGACATGTCGCGCAAGCAGTTGCGCAGTTTTTCCAATGTATTGAGTTTCATAAAGTTGCAGTCGTTGCAACCACAGGTGCTGTCGACGGCCGGCGCGGGGATAAATTCCTTGTCGGGGCAACTTTTCTTCATCTGATGGAGTATGCCGCTCTCGGTGGCTACGATAAATTGGCGGCAGGGACTCTCGACAGCGTGTTTAAGCAACACGGCGGTGGAGCCGATGACATCGGCGAGCAAACGCACGGGGCCTTTACACTCGGGGTGAACGAGGACCTCGGCCTCAGGATACTGTTTCATGAGTTCGGCAATCTTCTCGGTCGAGAATTGCTCGTGAACGTGGCACGCGCCGTCCCACAGCACCATTTCCCTCCCCGTAATCGAGTTAATGTAGGCGCCGAGGTTGCGGTCGGGACCGAAGATAATTTTCTCGTCGGCGGGGAAACTCTCGACAATCTGGCGCGCATTGCCCGAGGTGACAACAACGTCGGTCAGCGCCTTGACGGCGGCGGTGGTGTTGACGTAGGAGATGACCGTGTGGCCCGGATGCTCGTCGATGAAGCGCTTGAAGGCCGTTGCCTCACATGAGTCGGCGAGCGAGCAGCCGGCATTGACGTCGGGCACGAGCACCGTCTTCTCGGGGCATAGGATTTTGGCCGTTTCGCCCATGAAATGAACGCCGCAAAGCACAATGACCGGCTCCTTGACCGTCTCGGCGATGCGGGCCAGCGCCAGCGAGTCGCCGATATAGTCGGCAAGGTCCTGAATTTCACCCTGTTGGTAATAGTGGGCCATAATCACGGCGTTGCGTTCCTTTTTCAGACGCAAAATTTCCTGACGCAACTGCTCGTCACTCTGCTTCATGTTGTCAACCTCCATTGTTCTGTATTCATTTGAAGTTTAGGGCACAAAGTTACAATATTTTCGTCAAAAACCACCCCGCCCCGGTATTAAAAAAGGCGACCTCCCGGCGGAGGGGGTTAACATAGAATCAAAAGCGTAGGAGTCAGTATCTCGCCATTGGGATGCTTGCGGTGTCTCTCATTGTATACAAGCAACAGCGTGACGGCGTTGATAACGCTCTAATCTCGAAATACATAATGCCCATTGCGGTTATCGGCCAAGAGGCCGGGCGACAGTAGACGACACAAAATTAATAATAATTATTAGTTTTTTCAAAAGAATCTTGAAAAAATTTAAAAATTGTTTAGCAACTTCTTCAGATTGCGCAGGTGGCCGAGGATGTGGCCGAGGTCGGCGAGGGGATTGCCGGTGCCGACGTTCTCGCTGATGCTTTTGGCCTCGATGAAAGTCAGCGACACGGCGGCTGCCGATGTCAACCATGGTATCATTACCACGTTCCAACCGCCGGCCATGCGTGACAGCAACATTGTCAGCACGATGATGCCGTCGATGGTCAGCATGCCAAAAAGCAGCAACAGGTAATTGACCAACTTGGTGACCGAACGGCGAAACCCTCGCGACGAGGTCGCGACGCCCTGTCGGCGTGCCTTGACGATGCCCGAAACGAAATCCACGCCTACGGCCACAATGACCGCCACGAGGTCGACGACGACCACGACCGCCGCGGGCAACATCTCGCCGACTATGTTAGTAACAAACTCATTCATTGTTGGTGGTGTTGGTGGTGTTGCACTAATCAGAAATACCAGCGGCGGGTACCGACGGGGAGGCGCCCTTTTAGGGTGTGTTTGACTCCGGCAAAAAGGCGGCGGCTTCGCTCGGCGTAGGCGTCGTTTCCGGTTGCGATGTGCATGATTTCGGCGGTTACGGCTTGCTCGATGGCGATGCGCAAGGTGGTGGCCATCCCTTCGCTGAGATTCAGCGACTCGATAAAGTCAATCGAGAGTATGTCACCGTCGAGGTTGACGGCGGTGATATACCCGGCGAGTTCGAGTGGTATCGTTGCCAGCAGGTTTCGGCCGATATGCTCGACAGCGTCGGTCGAGTCGATGGTTAACACTTCGCTTCCGGCATCGACGGCGGTTTCTAACGCGCTGAGTGCCAGCGCTGTTTTCATCAGATTTGTGATAGAAATTGCAATCATCTTTTTAATAGAGAGAATTAGTAGTTAGCAGTTAGTAGTGAGTAATCAGTAGAGATTCGTGAATAATTAGCAATTTTGCTATCTAATATCTATTCACTGTTTCGGCGTGGTGGACGGCGACGGCGCGGTTGAACAATATTGTGGTATAATACCCATGCCGAGGCGGGTTCGAGGAAAAATGATGAGGCTTCACCATGGTTGAGCACCATTGACAGCGCCCGGCGGCGGGTGATGCCTTGCTGCTTGCAGAGGTCGTTGACGCGTTGCAGGATTTCGCGCCACATCGCGCCACGCCGGGTCGGCGCCCCAATAGCCGTCTGCAGTTTGCGCGACTCGCTGAGTGTGTTAACTGCATGGTCGTATGTCACATAGTAGTAGGGCGCCGGTCCGGCGGCAACCTCCGCGACAATCTGCCGAAGGTTCATCGGCCCCCTGTGGTCACGCATCGCCTGCCTCACCGCCCTCAGGAAATCCTTGTCTCGTTGCTCTTTTAAATCCATCATAAACAATACAGGTTTAAATTTGTGTTGCAAAAATACCATAGCGCATGGGTAAAATGCAATATCAGGAGCGTTAATAATCGTTAATTCAATTTCTCGCTTCGCTATTGTTGTTGCTGTTGTTGCTGAATCAGTAAAAACAATAACAACATTAACAACACCAACAACATCACCAACATCACCAACACCCCCTAATCTTGGCGTTTCTTGACTCGCGGAACGAGCGGAAACTCTCGAAGATGTCGAGCAGGGCGATAGAGGCGTTTTCGACCGATGTGCGCAGTGCGTCGGCCGATGTGATTGCCCCGGGCACACGGCCCTGGAGTGCGCTCGACACGCCCGTAACTTGCTCCATCATCTTCATTTCAAGAGCGAGCAGTTCTGAGGCGCCGGCGTTGTCGCCCTTGGCCACAATCTGCTCGGGCTTAGTGCCGTAGGAGCCGTCGTAGGGCACAATCCCGTCGGGACGCGCCCATTGACTACGGACGTCCTCCCATGTAAACGTGTCAGGCAGCGCCTCCATCGGGAAAGTCAGCACACCCTTGGCCGAAAAACTCATTACGTGGTCGACAATCGTCACGAGGCGGTTGACATATCGCTGCTGGTCAATGACATCCTCAACGAGCGAGTGGACCTCGCCATCGGTCAGCGGATACATTTTGACGGCAAACGGGTGGGACGAGTGTTTCCAGGGCGAGAGCATCGACGCGAGCACCTCACCGCCGGGCGCATAGTAGCGGCACACCCACCGCAGCGAGTGTCGCGTCGTGACGTCGATAGGCTCGCGGTCTTCGCGCCGGCGGCGGTCGTTGAGCGCCTTGAGCCGACGGCGGTCGGACTCATCGGCCGTGGTCATGAACAGGCGGCCGGCCTCGCGGTCGTGGCAATAGTTGACGCTCATTCCCTCGAGCGACCACACTTCGATGACGCGGCAACGACCCGCCGGCGCGTTGTAGAAATCGGGCTCGTCGGCCGTGCCAATCAGGGTCGATTCGGGCGAGTTCCAACTCTGTCGATAAATGCGCTCAATCTCGGCCATGCGCCGCGCGTCACCCCTACCCCAACGCATCATCACCTCTTTCAGGCTCAGGTCGTGGAGTTGGCCAATCAACTCAATGTCGCGCCCGCGCGGGTCGGTGAAGCGGTTGACAAAAAAGCGGGCCGGGCTGACGTTGTCCACCCACACGCCCTCCCCCTCGGGGCGCTTCTCGCAAGTGATGCGCTGGATGGCACAACCCGAGATGAGGAATTCCTCGAGCACGCGGCTGTCCATCTCGTCGAGTTGGTTGAGGCGCGCCGTTGCGGTGTCGATGGCGTTGTCACCCTCGGACGGCGTGTTTCTCTGTCCATAGCGCCAGCGCCCGACGACGCTTTTCACCAATTGGCGCGTCAGATTATGGGTCATTGGCAGGCGACCCACCCGGCGCGCGAGTTCCCCCTCGGTGACGGCGTTCCCGTCCTGATCCACTACCACCTCGCCCCATTGGCGCCCGTAGGTGAAATCTTTATTTCTCAGACGGCGGTGACGCAGTTCTGCCCCCGCCTGAAAGGCCTCGTAGGCCATCTGCAAGTTCTCTAAATTCTTTTCCATATTGGTGTAATTCTTTATCTTATCGACTTTTCTATCCCTTGATTTTTGTCCCCGGTATGAGCCCGAAGGGCGAAAAATCCCCTTCTATATCAGCCCGAGCGCGCTATCGTCCATGACATACCGCTCCTCGCCGTGGTCCACGACCACAAGCAGACTGCCGACTGTCGTCGAGCCGTCGACGGCAGTGACTCGCAGGCGTCCTGTCGGTGTAACTACCGCCACCGGTGACCGATTGGTCGCTCGGCTGAAAGGATTCAGCAGGCGCCGCGCCGCCACGCTATCGGCCTCAACCATCGTCGCCTCGCGTTTCCACCCCTCCATCCTGACGGCAATCACACGCCTTACCCCCACGGGTAGCACAATCTCAACCGTGTCGTCCCCCATATCGTTGACCATCACCTTGTTACCAACCTCCTCGGGGCAAAGAAACCTCGCCTCGGCCGTATCAAGCAACTCCAGATACCAATTTCTCATCTCGCGCTCGGCCAGCGCCTCGACGTCCGCTTGATGCTCGCGTATAACCGTCCCCGATGCCAAGCGGCACGGTTCGCCATAGCGCCGCGCCATCCATTGCTCCCTCATCTGCTGTTTTGTCAATTCAATCTTCATAACTCGTTCTGTTTTAGATTTTCATCGCAAAGGTAAGCCCCCTCCCACACTCCGCCACCCCTATACCTTTACTTTCGTGTTCCCCGATTTTTTACTAATTTTGCACCCGAAATGGAACAAGAATTGAAAAACGGAGAATTGGTCCCGACCCGGCGCGGACTGCTGGCCCTGTCGCCGGTAGCACTGTTTTTACTACTGTATGTCGTTGTGTCATTGGTGATTGGCGATTTCTACAAGATGCCGATTTCGGTCGCGCTCGCCGTGTCGTCGATGTGGGCCATCCTCATCTATCGCGGTCGCCCGCTGATGGAGCGCATCGACACCTACTCGCGCGCGGCCGGCAACTCCAACATCCTCTATATGATATGGGTGTTTGTGCTCGCCGGCGCGTTTTCCCAATTGGCACGCGAAATTGGAGCCGTGGAATCAACTGTCAACCTGATAGTTACAATCTTTCCGGCGCAATTCATCCTGCCGATGCTGTTTTTTGCGTCATGCTTCATTTCGTTCTCAATCGGCACCTCGGTCGGCACCGTCGTAGCCCTCAGTCCGCTCGCAACCAACATGGCGACAGTCACCGGCGGCGAGACGGCAATGTTTATCGGCGCAGTGCTCGGCGGTGCGTTTTTCGGCGATAATCTGTCGTTTATATCCGATACCACCATTGCGGCCACCCGCTCCCAATACTGCGACATGGCCGACAAGTTCAAGGCCAACCTATGGATAGCCGTCCCGGCGGCAATTGTCACCCTCGTGTTCTACCTGTGCCACTCGGGCATCGGCGGCGAGACCATCGAGATTGGAGCCGACATGCCGGTTGACCCGCTGTTGTTACTTCCTTATATTGTGGTAATTATCGCCGCCATTATGGGTATCAACGTCACCATCGTACTGACGGCCGGCATCGCTGTTGCCGCGACCATCGGCGCCGCCGGCGGCATCAACATCATCGACCTGGCGTCGAGCATGGGCGCCGGCATCGACTCCATGGGCCAACTGATAATCATCACCTTGCTCGCCTCGGGCATGCTCGGCATCATCAAGGCCGCCGGGGGCATCAACTATCTGCTCGGGTTGCTGACAAGGCGCGTTGGCGGCCCCCGCGGCGCCCAGGCCATCATCGCCGTCCTGACCGCACTCGTCAACCTCTGCACCGCCAACAATACCGTCGCCATCATCACCGTCGGCAGCATAGCGCGCTCCATCGCCACTCGCTTTGGCATCGACCGACGCAAAACCGCCTCGCTGCTCGACTCCACCTCGTGCGTCGTCCAATGCCTCATCCCATACGGCGCACAAACCCTCCTCGCCACCTCCCTCGCCGGTATCTCACCCGCCGCCCCGTTTCCTTACCTCTACTACGCCTGGGCACTCGCCGCCATGATAGCCCTCTCCATCATCTTCCGCTTCCCCCGCCGCCTCAACCAACCCGCTAAGTCAACAGAAACTCCCTTAAATTCATCGTTTTAATGCCATTGCGGGTGTTGGGGAAGGTGTCGTTTAGCGTTACAAGTATCTTCTCGTAATTATCGGATATCTGCTCCAGATTGCCAAATTCTCGCTCGGCAGTATCGGCGTCGAGAATTGTCAGCGCCACCTGGACATATTTAAATTCGCCGTTTTTCTCGGCAACAAAATCAATCTCCTTGTTGCCTATATTCCCAATCTTTACGTTATATCGATTGATTATCAAATGGTTATAGACAGCATTTTCCAACACTGCGCCAAGGTCGTGAGGTCTAAATCCAACGATGCTGTTTCTGATGCCGGTATCCTCAAAAAAGAATTTTTCACCTATCTCAAAGAATCTTTTGCCCTCGATATCCCATCGCCGCGCACGGTTGACGATAAAGGCCTCTTCGATATAACTAACGTAGGATTGAACCGTCGTTACATTGGCGCTAATGCGCTGTGACTTGATGTAATCGGCAATTCTCTTGGCCGTGAAAAGTTGGCCGATGTTGTCGGCGAGAAAGAGCATCAGCCGCGATAGAAAATCGGCGCTGCGCAACGAGTGTCGAGCTACGACGTCGCGATACACGATTGCGTCGGTGACATTCTCGATATATTCAGCCCAAGTCTCTTTATCAGACAGATTTATCAGATAGGGTAATCCCCCATATCTGAGGAAGGTCATAACGGCCTCGTCGCTGTCCTCGAGGCGGTGAAACGCCAAGAACTCGCTATAACTCAGTGGGTGAATATGAAATTCAATGCTTCGGCCCGCTAAGCGCGACGCCATCTCGGCCGAAAGCATCTTCGAGTTACTACCGGTGACATATATGTCATAGTCGGGGCTCAGCGCCAGGCTCCTCAGCACCTTGTCAAAATCTTCAACCTCCTGAATCTCATCGAGAAACACAAAGCTCTTGGCGTCCGACACGCTTCTATCGTTTATTTCGCGAAACAGCGCGTCGGCTGTCGTAACGTGGGCAAATGAAAAATCCTCGAGATTGATTTCGATGATATTTGCCGTGGGGTCTACGGCCTTAATATCTTCTGCTATCTTCTTGAGAATGTAACTTTTACCAACGCGGCGTTGGCCCGTCAGAACCTTAATAATGCTTTTGCCGATGTAGGGCTTGATGCGCTCGGTATATAGAGGGCGGTCGATGATTTTCATGTTAGAGTTTCAATTATAATGTAAACTTTTGGCAAAAATAGCAAAAGTTTCAATTATAATAGAAACTTTTCCCAAAAAATACTACACCGGCGACGTGAAACGGCATCATGGAAACCCCTCGCGAGGTTTCAGATTGTTGTTTTGGTTGATAGGCGGTGGGATTATTCTGTTTTGGGGGCGAGGGCGATGACTTCGTCGAGGAGGGCGACGGCGGTCTCGATGCTGCGGACGTTGAGGATGGCGAAACTGTTGCGGTTGTTGGCTTGGCGTATCTTGACGCGGCGAGGGTGTAACTGCAGGTAGGTCAGCAGGCGGCTGAACATGGGCGATTTGTAGTAGGCCTCGTTGGACTGGTCGGGGAAATAGAGGTACATTGTGTTCTGCTTGAGGGAGATTTTCTCGATGCCGAGGCGGCGGCCGAGGCGGCGCAGTCGCGGGACGCGGATGAGTTCGGCAGCCTCGGTCGGTATCTTGCCGAAGCGGTCGATGAGCCGGATTTTAAATGCCTCCAGGTCTCGCTCTTGCTCGATGTTGTCGAGTTCGCGATAGAGGGCGATGCGCTCGCTTTCTTGGGGGACGTAGTCAGATGGCAGAAGCAACTCGAGGTCGCTCTCGATGACGGTGTCGGCGGCATAGTCGCGGTCCTCGTCGGCGTCGTCGGGGGCACGGTCGTTCATCGGCAGGGTGGCAAATTCCTCGTTGCGCAACTCAATGACGGCTTCTTTGAGCACTTTCTGATAGGTCTCGAAACCGAGGTCGGCTATGAAGCCGCTCTGCTCGGCGCCGAGGAGGTTGCCGGCGCCGCGAATGTCGAGGTCTTGCATGGCGATGTGGATGCCGCTGCCGAGTTCGCTGAAACTCTCGATAGCTTGGAGGCGGCGGCGTGAGATGGGCGACAGGGGCGCGTAGGGGGGCACCATCAGGTAGCAGAAGGCTTTGCGCGAACTGCGACCCACGCGTCCGCGCAACTGGTGCAGCTCGCTGAGGCCGAAGTTCTGGGCGTTGTTGACCATGATGGTGTTGACATTTGGCATGTCGATGCCGCTCTCGATGATGGTGGTGGCGAGCAGGACATCATAGTCGTGGTTGGCAAAGTCGATGATGGCCTGCTCGAGTTTGTCGGGGGTCAGTCGGCCGTGGGCCACGAGCGTGCGTGCGTCGGGCACGACGCGTTTGACCATAGCCTCGAGGTTGTACAGTTCCTCGATGCGGTCGTTGATGATGAACACCTGGCCGTTGCGCGACAGTTCGAAATTGACGGCCTCGGCGAGCAGTTCGTCGGTCAACGCGCCTACGCTTGTGACGATGGGGTAGCGGTTGGCCGGGGGCGTTGTGATTGTCGACAGGTCGCGGGCGCCCATAAGCGAGAATTGGAGCGTTCGCGGGATGGGGGTGGCGCTCATTGTCAGGGTGTCGACGTTGACCTTCATCTGCTTGAGTTTCTCCTTGACGGCGACACCAAATTTCTGTTCTTCATCAATTACAAGCAACCCTAAATCCTTGAATTTTACCGTCTTGCCTATCATCTTGTGGGTGCCGATGAGGATGTCGATTTTTCCGTCGGCAAGGTCTTGTAGTACTTGGCGGGTCTGTTTGGCGGTTCGCGCGCGAGAGAGGTAGTCAATCCTGACGGGGAACTCTTTCAGTCGCTCCTTGAATGTGTTGTAGTGCTGGTAGGCGAGAACGGTTGTCGGGACAAGGACAGCGGTCTGTTTGCCGTCGGTCGCGGCCTTAAAGGCGGCACGGATGGCGATTTCGGTCTTGCCAAAGCCGACGTCGCCACAGATGAGGCGGTCCATCGGGCGGTCGCTCTCCATGTCGGCCTTGACGGCCTGGGTGGCGGTAAGCTGGTCGGGAGTATCCTCATAGATGAACGACGCCTCGAGTTCTTGCTGTAGATAGCCGTCGGGCGAAAAGGCAAATCCTTTCTCGTCTCGTCGTGCGGCATACAGTTTGATAAGGTCGCGGGCGATATCTTTGAGTTTGCTCTTGGTTTTCTCCTTGAGGCGGTGCCACGAGCCGGTCCCGAGGCGCGTCAGGCGCGGGGCTTCCCCCTCCTTGCCGCGATATTTCGACAACTTGTGGAGGGCGTGGATTGAGACGAAAATGATGTCGTCGTTGGCATAGACGAGCTTTATCATCTCCTGGATGTGGCCGTTGACATCGGTGCGAAGCATGCCGGCAAAGCGGCCTATGCCGTGGTCAACGTGGACAATGTAATCGCCGGGCTCAATTGCGGTTAACTCTTTGAGCGACAGGGCGAGTTTGCCCGAGCGGGCTCGTTCGCTCTTGAGATTGTATTTGTGGAAGCGGTCGAAAATCTGGTGGTCGGTGAAGACACACGTGCGGGTGACGCTGTCGGTAAAACCTTCGTGGAGCGTCGATATGACCGGCGTGAAAGCGATGTCATCGCCGCGGTCGGCGAAGATGGCGCGCAGGCGCTCAATCTGCTTGCCGGAGTCGCTGAGGATATAGACGGCATACCCATCGTCGATAAAGCGCTTGAGCGAGCCGGCAATGAGGTCAAAATTCTTGTGATAGACGCCCTGAGGGGTGCATTTATAGTCGATGGCGGCCGATGCGCCGTCGGGCGGCGCGGCGACGGTGAAATGCAATTGACGGAAACCGGCGAGCGCTCTGCCGAAGCGCTCGGGGTCGACAATTTGCTTCAAAGCCTCGGGGTCGCCCTCGGCGGCGATGGTGGCGCTGGTCGAGAATGTGGATGCCGCGATGGCATTGATGCGCTCGATAGTGAACGCGGCGTCCCGCAGGGCGATGATGCTCTCGGGGTCGATGAATTCAAGCAGCGAGGTGCCGTCGACCCCGGGAACGTTGGCGGTGATGTCGATGCTGTCGAGGCGCTTCTCGCTCAGCTGGGTCTCGATGTTGAAAGCGCGGATGCTGTCAATTTCGTCGTCAAAAAAGTCGACGCGATAGGGCAACTCATAACTGTAGCCAAAAATGTCGAGGATGGAGCCGCGCAGGGCAAAATGCCCCGGCTCATAGACATAGTCTTGCTCGACAAAGCCGTTCTGCCTCAGCCAGCGGATGGTCTCGGTCAGGTCGGCGTGGGAGCCGACGGTGAGGGTCAGGGTGTGGTCGCGCAAGGTCTGCCGGCCCGCGACTTTCTCGGCGAGTGCTTCGGGATAGGAAACGACGACTTTCAGCGTCGGGTCGTCATGCCAGCGGTTGAGGGCCTCAACGCGAAGTATTGCGGCCGGCGCGTCGGGTTGGCCATACTTGATGTCGCGTCGGTAGCCCGACGGGAACATGGCGACGGCCTCCTCGCCAAGGATGCGACAAAGGTCGTGGTAAAGATAGCCGGCGTCATCGAGGCTGTCGCCGACAACAAGCAGCGGACGGTCGCCGGTCAGCGTGACAGCATCGGCAAGCATCATCGCGACCGACGAGCCGGCAAGGTTATAGGCCGTGGTGACCGGCGCGGTGGCAAGCGCCTTGCCAAGCGCGGCGTGACGCGCAGGCGTCGATAGGCGCTGCTTAATCTCCTCGAGTGTAATCATCGCCGTGTCAACAGGTTATCGCTTGACGGGCGCAAGGATTGCCTTGTAGCGCGCGGGGTCGTTGAGCAGGGTCGCGGCCGTGTCGAGGAAAGCGTCGGTTCTGAGCAGGTAACGGCGTTCGCCCGGTCTGTTGTAGTAGCGCTTGACAATCTCGGCACCGAGATAGGGCTCGATGTGCCGGCGATTGAGGTCGAGGTCGGCATTGAGGTCGTGGCGCAACATGTTTTCCAGACGGGTGAACTCGGCGTCGGTCGAGTCGTTCATATACCCCTCCTGCTTGACGACATCGCGGATGGCCGAGAACATTTCTTCCCATGCTTTCTCATACTTGAAACGCGTCGGGTCGATTGTGCTCTTGAAGTCGTTCCAGATACTGTCGGTTACCACAAACTCGGCCGCAGGGGCAATCGAGGGGTGGGTTGCAGCAAACTTGGTTGCATAGTCAAATATCCACTGGTCGCGAACAATGCTGAATGTCAGGCGGTTAATGTCGGGATAGTCAACGTTGATGTCGGGCGTGATGCCGCCACCGTCGCGCACCTCACGGCCGCCGGCAGTGTAAAACACGTTGGTCAAACTATCGGGAATGCGAGACACCGACCCGTCCGGGTTGCGGTGGGAATAGTCGATGGCCTGGATGAGGCGGCCGCTCGGGATGTAATATTTGGCGATGGTCACCTTGAGCATGGCGTCCTCGGGAAGTTCGCGTGAACTCTGAACCAAGCCCTTGCCAAACGAGCGAGTGCCGATGACCGCCGCGCGGTCCATGTCCTGTAACGCGCCGGTGACAATCTCCGATGCCGATGCCGTCCCGCCGTCAATGAGAATGACGAGCGGAATCTGGGTGTCGATGGGGCGCTCGGTCGTTTTGTAGGTGCGCTCGTTCAGGTGGCCTTTTCCGCGGGTCTTGAGCACCTCGGTTCCGCGCGGCAAGAAGTAGCCCGCAATCTTGACGGCACTCTCAAGCAGACCGCCGCCGTTGGAGCGCAGGTCAAAGACGATGCCCTTCAGATTGGGATCGGCCTCCTTGAGCGCCAACAACGCATCCTTTACCTCCTCGGGCGAACGCTCGGTGAAACTAGTCAACTCGATGTAGCCGATGCCGTCGCCAACGATGCCGCTCATAGGCACCGACGGCTGCGAAATCTTGGCGCGGGTAAGCTCAAACGTCAACACCGAGTCCTCGACGTATGGGCGATGGACCGTAACCTTCACCTTCGTTCCGGCCTGTCCCTTCAACGTCTTTGACACGCGGGCGCTTTCCCACCCACGCGTCGAGTCATTGTCAATCATCACAATCTTGTCGCCCGGCTTTATGCCCGCCTCCATTGCCGGGCTACCCGGCTGCGGCTCTGAGAAATACACCCAGCCATCGCGCTCGGTGATGTAACTGCCAATGCCGCCATACTCGCCCGACGTTATCGTCAAGAAATCTTCCTGATCCTGAAAAGGAATATACTCGGTATAGGGGTCTATATCGTTGAGCATAGCGTTGATAGCCGTTGTGACCGACTTCTCGATGTCGATGCTGTCCACATAATAGGTCTGCAACTCCTTGACAAGAGCGTTAAACACATCAAGATTTTGAGCAATATCCTTTTTGGGACTGCTCGTGGCCGCGATAGCCGAAAGCGTCACGGCCGCGGCTGCAAATATGACAAGTTTTTTCATCTCAATTCAAACTCAGTTCAATCTTAATACAATTGTGACCACAAAGTTATACATTATCACAAACAAACTTGCAATAATTGCCAATAAAATTCACCCGGTCGTCAAATTTCGCCCCCAAATCTCGCGCCGCCGCCTCCAAGCCAAAGTTCTAATTACCGGATAAGAATATCCTTGTTGATAACGGGAATGCAGGTGCTATCAACGAAGCTTATGCCGGTACACTTGCCGAAGCAAG
>JAFLTK010000284.1 GCA_022511505.1 Muribaculaceae bacterium | reverse complement strand
ATTTCCCGTTTTTCAGACTCTCAGAAAAGCGCTTTGAGCGTCTTCGGCTACTCGTCGATGACATGCATGAATGTCTCGCCGAGCAGCCAGTGTTCTACGACCTGCTGCGAGCAGAGTTGTGGCAATTCATCTTTCTGGCCGAGAAAGAATATGTCATCGACGGCAACCAAGGCCGCAAGGACAATAACCCCAACTACATCGCCCGCTTCATCAATCTGGTCAACAGCAACTTCACCAGCCATCATGACCCGGCTTTCTATGCCGACAAACTCAGCATTACCCCCAATTATCTCAACAAAATTGTAAAGAAAGCAACCGGCTACAACACACGAGATTACATCATGAACCGCATAATGTCAGAGGCTTCCTACCTGCTAAGACTGACACCCGTCAACGTCAACCAACTCGCCGAGCGCATGGGATTTGACGACCCAAACTACTTTATACGCTGCTACAAGAAAATCAAGGGCATCACGCCCCGCGAATTCCAGAAAAAAGGCACCCTCTGACCCCGTCCCGCTGCAGCTTTCCTTTTCCGTGCTATTATTGTCACTTTTCTGTCGTTCACGATGGGAAATAACCACCTATATTTGCGCGTTGGATAATTATTAGTGATTTCCTATCTAATCTATAATAATTCCAAACTATCTAATATCTATTATCTACTATCTAATAATAAATATGAGAATTTCATCTGTACTGATAGCAATCGCACTTGTAGCAGGGACTTTACTACAATCGTGCTCCGAAGACCATGCGCCCGCGATGCCCGCCGATGGCAACCCGACCATCCTAAAGGCACCCACGATTTTTGCATGGTCGGGCGACGAGTCATTTGCCCCCGGTGGCGACTACGGCACGCGCGCCGTTTCGGGCGGAACCTACTATGACCTCGCCGAGTTGGAAAGCAACGGCGACTTTGAATTTGACGAAAATCTGTCGAAATATTGGGATAAACGTCCGTCGCAATCCGAAGACCGCGGTGAGAGCGTAAGCCGTGCCGAGATGGACTATGTCATGGCCTACATCCAAAGCCACATGGACGAAGCCACCCCGACCAATCAACTCTCGACCTACTTCATCCAGAATGTAGGCTCTCTCCTTCCCGACGGCTCTCTGCCCTCCGGCAAACTGTTTATCGCCGGCACCGAAATGAAGAGTTACACGGCTCCTACGGGCGATCGCGGCCTTTGTGTCGACGTCCCCCTGACCGGTGGTGTGCGTTATAACGACGACACCGGCCGTAAGGTCGATTTTGACTACAAATATATCAAAATCACCCTCCCCGACGACCCGCGTTATGGCGAAAATGCCGGAAAAACAGCCATTTATCTGATAACCGATTTTGACAACGACGGCACTTACACCGACTGGGTCATCAAACTCCTACCCGGCAACATGCGCCCCGGCCAGACCGGCAACAACGACAACAGCGGCAGCAGCGACAACAACGACAACAACGACGCCTCTGACCCCACTACTCCCACCCCTCCCACTACTCCCACCGACCCCAACCAACCCACCGACCCCAACCAACCCACCGACTCGACTGTGACTACCATCAACGAGGTCGAGGTCAACCTCTCGATAAACGACGTCCATGACGACTATGACATCGAGGATGTCGCCACAAAACTCTCCATCCACGTGCGCTATCCCCACGACGTCCGCGTCACCATTCCCGTTCCCACCCGCTATGTCGCCGAAGCCGACGACCTTGACATCATCATCAGCCATCAGCAACTGCTTGAAGTCTATGGCGCCGGCCACACCGCCGTCTATAACATTGGCGGCAACGAGGTTACCCTCACCGTCGAATACATCGTCGACGGCGACATGACCAACATCGTTGTCACCACCCGCGGCATTAACGCCGACGTCCTCAACTACTGCTTGGAGAATCATGGCGACGGCATCAACTTTGAGGTTTGGAACTACTTTGCGTGGAACGAACTCGACGCCGACGGTAACTGGACGCGCATGTCCGACAAAGTCGACACCTCCCTGCTAAAACAGTATCTCGACCGAGCAACGATAGAATTTGACGTCTGCGACCCGCAGCGTGACGACTGTGGCGGCGTGTGCCCCGACTACTACATCAATGCCTTCGGCTATGAAGAAGGCACCACCGATGTCAACAAAAACGACTGTACCGTCGGCATAACCTCCGGCCAGCGCGGTAACTACGAGGCTGACCCGCGCCGCGGCGAGCACCTCAACGGCACCCCCTACAACGACATCTACACACGTCAAGGGGCCAACCCCTCCCACACCCACTAACCCCTGCTCATCCATTCCCGCTCCTCGCCGGACCCAATTCAGGCGAGGAGCGGCTGTTTCTCTCCCACTATTCCCACCTCTTCAACCTCTCCCATCCGGCAACCGCATAAAAATTTTCTGAATCTACATCAGTCGCCCCGGCATCGGCGAGCAGGCGTGTTGTTGTTTCGGCGATTTTTGCTAACTTTGCGGTCGATTGCTGCCGAAACAAATGACAACTAAAGAAAATCTGACACAATTGGCAACGGCGCCCGTCGGGCGTCTGCTGTGGCAATACAGCCTGCCCGCGGTGGTGGGCATGCTTGTCATGGCCTTATATAATATTGTGGACAGAATATTTATCGGGCAGTGTGTCGGGCCCGAGGCAATTGCCGGCCTGGCGATAACGTTTCCGGTGATGAACCTGTCGGCGGCGATTGGCGTGCTGATAGGTGCCGGAGCAAGCGCGCGAGTGTCGATAATGCTTGGTG
>JAFLTK010000283.1 GCA_022511505.1 Muribaculaceae bacterium | reverse complement strand
AACGACCGTGGAAACCGTAACTGATGCGGCCCAGTTCAACCTCGGCCACATCTTTAAGATAGAGCACGTCGCCGTTGTCCTTGGCGCGGATGACGATGTTTTCAAACTCCTCGGGAGTCACAAGGCGTCCCTTGTAGCGCATGATATACTGGAAACTTTGGTTTCCCTGCTCGCCGAAAGCACCGGGCGCAGCCTCGATGTTTTGCTCGGCGAGAGCGTTGGAGATGTCGCTCGGCATCAGCATATACTGGGCCATGACGTCGGGCTTGAGCCAGATGCGCATCGAGTAGTCGGCACCCATGACGCTTACGTCGCCCACACCCGAGATGCGCTGCAACTGGGGCACGATGTTGATTTTCATGTAGTTCTCGAGGAACTCCTCGCTGTAGAGGGTAGAGTCGGCATTGATGTTGATGCCCAGCAGCATGGAGGTCTGGCGCTTTTGGGTCAACACGCCGACGCGGGTAACCTCGGCCGGCAAAAGGTTCTGGGCCTTGGCGACGCGGTTTTGAACGTCGACGGCGGCCATGTCGGGGTCAAAGCCCTGCTCGAAGTAGACGTTGATGGTCGCGCTGCCGGTGTTGGTGGCGGTCGACTCCATGTAGGTCATGCCCTGGGCACCGTTAATCGACTCCTCGAGGGGGGCGATAACCGAGTTGAGCACCGCCTGGGCGTTGGCACCGGTGTAGGTGGTCGTCACCGAGATGGTCGGCGGCGCGATATTGGGATATTGTGTCACCGGGAGAGCCACCAGGCCAATCAAGCCGAGCAACACGATGAATATCGAGATAACCGTCGATAGAACTGGACGGTTAATAAATAAGTCAAGTTTCATTGTAGGCTAACTGTGGTAAGTTCAAGTTGTTGATGTTTTTATTGCTGTTGATGTCGTTGATGTCATCGCGGAGCGATGGTTATTTCATTAACCCCCTACAAGCGCAGAGCGCGCAGTTGGGGGTGAGAACTACCCTCTGAGAATCGTCCCGGAGGGACGAAATTTCATTTCGAGCCTGGTTCCGGCCTGAGAGGTTGTCCCTCCAGGACAATTCACTGACTCTTTTGCTACCCCGCACAGCTCGCTGCGCTCGCATGTACGGGGTTATTGATAGAAGTGCCGTTCCACAGCATGACATCGACAACGACTGCTAAAAATTACTGTGCCGGTGTAGTTGTTACGGGCTTGATAACCATGCCGTTGCGAACGATGGTGCCGACTCCCTCGGTGACAATGCGGTCGCCGGGCTTAAGACCCTCGGTCACAACAAAGTTCTTGCCGTCGCTGAGGTCAAGCACCTTGATGGGGGTCTGAACGGTCATGTTTGAGTCATTGACAACAAAGACATATCTGAGGTCCTGGAGTTCCTGAGTAGCCTTTTGGGGGATGATGATAACGCTGTCTTCAACGTGGGGGATAATGATTGTCCCGGTCGAGCCGCTGCGTAGCAAGCCGCTGGGGTTGGCAAAGAGGGCGCGAACGTTGGAGGCTCCGGTCGACGCGTCGAGCACACCGCTGACGGTGGCCACGCGGCCCGGCTGAGAGTAAATCGAGCCGTCGGCAAGACGCAACTGCACCTCGGGCATCGCCGCGATGGCGTTGTTGAGGGTGCGTTCCCCTCCGTTGACCATTCTTAGGATGTCTCTCTCGGTCAGCGAGAAATAGGCATAGACCTGAGAGTTGTCGCTGACGGTTGTCAAGGGCTGGGCGCTCGACGGCGAGGCCAGCGAGCCCTCGCGGTTGGGAATCGAGCCGACAACGCCGTCGCTCGGCGCCGTCACGGTTGTATAAGCCAGATTCTTGCGGGCAGTCACCTCGGCAGCCTCGGCCTGGGCAAGTTGCGCCTTGGCCTGATTGAGCGAGTTGACGGCAATCTGATATTCATAGTCGCTGATGATGTTCTTGTCGAGAAGCGCCTTCTTGTTGTCGGCGGTGATTTGGGCGGTCGAGACGGCAGTGCGGGCTACGGCAACGGCGGCTTTAGCCTGCTCGACGGCGGCCTGAAATTGTACCTGGTCAAGAGTGAAAAGAACTTGTCCTTTCTTGACTTGCTGACCCTCGTCAACGTGTACCTTGGTGATGAAACCGGTCACCTGGGGGCGAATGTCGATATCCGTTTTGCCCTTGATCGTAGCGGGAAAGGTGGTTTCAAGTTCGGTGTTGGCCGGCGCCACACTCATCACTGCGATTTCGGGGGCCTGCTGGGCCATGTCAGCGCCTGCTCCCTTGTTCTTGTCGCCACAACCTGTCAGCGCCATTGCCAGCGCCACAGTAGCGATAGATAACTGCTTAACTTTCATGTCTAAATCTATTTTTACCTTTATTATTATTTACAAAACAATGGTTGCTGATGTTGTTTTTGCTGCTGATGACGCCTGCCAGATAAGAACGACAATTACAACAACAAAAAAACAATTACAACATTCAAAACACCTCCACGTTGCCGCTCGGCAACATTAAGGCGTTGCAAAGTTAATAACTAAAAGTGAAAATTTAAGCATTTTTTATCATCATCCCTTATTTTTGCGGCATTTTAACACCAATTTGTAGACCTTTTGACCAATCTCCGCGCCGCTGGAATCTGATTAATTGGAGGAAGCAGCAAAGGTGCCGTGTTGTCTCAATTGTTGTGCAAAAATATCCGAGGCGGGTTTTTCGGATTTTTGGCGGCGAATGTGCGGGTGGGAAGGGCGCGAGCATTGCCTGAAGACGACTGAAGCGGGGAGCCGTTCATCGGCGCCCCGCGTCAGTGTGGTTAT
>JAFLTK010000282.1 GCA_022511505.1 Muribaculaceae bacterium | reverse complement strand
TCTTCAAAGAAGCTATAGTGCTAGTCAAGTATGGTCCACTGGTCCTCAAAGTTGCCGCGAGGGTTGTTTTCCATAGCCGGCACATCACCACAACCACTTGTCACCAAGGCAATTAGAACAGACGTGAGCACGGGATATATTATTCTTTTCACCATAGCGCAGAGATTGTTTTGGTTTTCTGACTAAGCGGACGTCGCGGGTTAAGCGACAGCCATTCACCGGATACACCGACGATAAACGACTGTGTCAACTTCCTTGTAGTCAAATTGTTGACATAACTACCGAATACATCGAGGCGATAACCGACTCTGAGCGACGTTGCACCAAAGTGCAAATCGGCCATTAAACGGTTGTCGAGATTGAATCGGTTTCCCGGCCACGCAAAATGAACTAAGCCCGAGCGGTCACCGAGGTACATTTCATAATAGAGTTCGCCATATTGCGGCGAGAAAAAGGCACCAACGAGCGGTAGCGAGGGGGTATAAACAAGTGTCACCGGCAATCGGCCGAGGTTGAAATTCCATGCGGCGTAGGCCGACGCGTCAATGGTCAGCGCCCCCTTTGCCGACACGGGGTTGTTGCCGTTGCGCGAATTGTATAATCCGCCAACATTCAGTTCCGGACCGCCTCCTACGCCGATGGTCAGACTCTCGGCCGGGCGAAATTTGTAATACATCGCCCACCCCAACTCGAGGTTCAGCCCGAGCATTGTCGAGTTGCCGACGACGTTTTGCGTTCGGTCAAACCCGAGGTCGCCGCGCAGTGTCATCACCAGCCGCTCAGGCGCGTAACGCATTGCTTGCCATCGCTCGTAACCGAGGCCAAGGTGCCAACCTTTGTAGCGAACCGGGCTCAAATAGGTATCGACCAATCGCGCACCGCCGACCTCGAGCGTATAGGCCGACGTCACGGGGCGCAAGACCTCGAGGTTATCGTCGGCCACAGCAGTCAGCGTGGCGATTGTCACGAGTAGCGCGAGCGTTATTTTTCTCAGAGCGTTCATCAGTCAAAAAGGCGTTGTTGTCCGGTAATCTCGTCGCGAATCTCGTCGTCGCTCTTCTCATGCTCGATATCGGTATCCTCAACTTCTTGAGTCTCAATATCTTCAGCCTCCTCATAGACATCGGTTTGGGGAATATCGACCGGCTCAATCTCGTCGATTGATTCTATCTCGCGGTCACTCAATCGTTTACCCTTGGCTTTACACGACTTGACGCTGACAAAGTCCATCGCCGTCACCTCCAGCGGCTCGCGGCCACTGTCGGCCCCTCCAAAAGTAATCCTAAAGCGAGCGCCAAGTTCATCGGTCAGCAATATCAGTTGCGAGCCCTTGTTGTCGCCGATAAACGACACCGGTTTAGCCGACGGCTCAAGCGGGAAACGTTTCAAGTAGGGCTTGCCACCCTGATCGGCATCGTTGAGTATAGCGGTCCTGATGGTCTTGGGATTATATTTTTCGATGCGAAGGATATTGTCCTCATAGTGGTTGCTGACGTCAAATGTCGACGTGTAATATTCACCATTATTGAGAATTACGAGCACCTTGTCATCACCCATAAATTCACCAAGATAATCCCCTCGCCCATCATAATTGAGGCGAAGCACGTCGGGGTCAAACCACACTTGGCGACCGCCAAGCGTCGACATTCCTTTCTCTTTCAGCGAAAAGCGATGAACTTCGTTTTTGGTCACGATATTGCCGATGGTGCCTTTACCCTTTGGTTTGATATCCTTGAAATCGACGTCGATTTGAAGCGTTTTCAATCGTGCTTTGGGTTTGAGCGTTACGCGAACAACCTCGGCTTCTCCATTGGGGTTTGCCGTGAACCAGCACACGCGCGTTCCCGGCAAACCGGGCGTGATGTTATACTCGCGGTCGCGGTTCACTCCGGTGACGGCAAAGCGTTTCATGTAGTAAGTTCCGCCACGGCCGTTCTGGTATATCACATTATATATAGTGCGCGTGTCGCCACGCTTGAAAATGGCTACGTGAAGAATGTTTTTGCCAACCGACATCTTTTCCTGCACCTTGACCACCTTGTAGCGACCATCCTTGTAGAAGATGATGATTTCATCAATAGACGAGCAGTTAAACAGGAACTCGTCCTTCTTCAACGATGTCCCGATAAAGCCTTCCTCACGGTTGATATACAGGCGCTCGTTGGCCTCGGCAACTTTGGCGGCCTCGATGGTGTCAAACGAGCGGATGACGGTCTGGCGCGGGTAGTTTGCGCCATATTTTTCCTTGAGGCGACGGTACCACTCGATGGTGTATTCAGTCAGATGCTCGAGGTGATAGGCTATTTCTTTGAGGCGCTCGAGACACTTGGCAACAAGTTCCTCGTTTTTGGCGCGATTGAAGCGCAAGATGCGTCCCATCTTGATTTCAAACAGTCGAACGATATCTTCCTCGGTTATCTCGCGGATAAATTGCGGTTTATACGGTTCCAGACGCTTGTCGATGTGGGCAACAGCCTCCTCGCGCGTCTTGCTCTCCTCATATTCTTTATCCTTATAGATGCGCTCCTCGATGAAGATGCGTTCCAACGAGGCGAGCAGCAAGGTCTCGCTGACTTCGCCGTGTTCAATTTCAAGTTCGCGCTTGAGTATCGACCGCGTGTTGTCGACACTGTGGCGCAACACGTCGCTGACGCCGAGGAAATGGGGCTTCTCGTCCTTGATTACGCAACAGTTTGGCGAAATCGGAACCTCGCAGTCGGTGAACGCATAGAGTGCGTCGATGGTCTTGTCACTCGACGTT
>JAFLTK010000281.1 GCA_022511505.1 Muribaculaceae bacterium | reverse complement strand
TCCTGGAAGCAGATGGGAGCGTCAGAGTGAGCACCGCCGTTGATGATGTTCATCATGGGAACAGGGAGCACGTAGGCGTTGCAGCCACCGATGTATTTGTAGAGGGGAAGGTCGAGATAGTTGGCAGCGGCCTTGGCAACGGCGAGCGAAACGCCGAGGATGGCGTTGGCGCCGAGGTTTGACTTGGTGTCGGTGCCGTCGAGGGCGAGCATAGTCTCGTCGATAGCGATTTGGTCGAGGGCGCTCATGCCAACGAGAGCCTTGGCGATGGGGCCGTTAACGTTGGCAACAGCCTTGGTCACACCCTTACCCATGTAGCGATTCTTGTCGCCGTCGCGCAACTCAAGCGCTTCGTTTTCACCGGTAGATGCACCCGAGGGAACAGATGCGCGGCCAAAAGCGCCGCTTTCGAGGATAACGTCAACCTCTACGGTAGGATTACCGCGCGAGTCAAGGACTTCACGTCCGATGATTTTCTCAATCTTCATATTGTAAACTAAGTTAAAAGTGGTTTATTTGGTTATTTGGGTGCAAAGGTAGTAATTTTGTTTTTAATGTGTTAGTCTTTTGACCGATTTTTCTACAGCAATAATAAGCGAGGGCGGTTGACAGAGCAGGATTGGCTCCATCGACCGCCTTCTATGAGAGGGTGTAGGGGCAGGCGTAGATGGCGCCTGCCGTTGAATATCGGGGAGCGGTCGACTCGGGACGTCGACCGTCAGAGGACGAATGTTATTTTACGGCGGGACCGTTGATGACGAGGCCGTCAAAGACGAGGTTTTTCACCTGGCCCTTGATTGAGTTGCCGCTGGTGGCAACGTTGTTGAACTTGCAGTCCTTGACCTCGATGTTGTAGACGTTGCACTCCTCGTCGAAGGTCTCGATGCGTACGCCATAGCGGCTCTTGTTGCAGTTGACATTCTCGAGATAGACGTTGCGAACGGTGGGATTGAAACCGCGGGTACACTTTTCGTTGGGCTCATAGACGAGGTTGATTTTCAGCACGGCCTCGGCACACTGGCCCACCTCGACGTTCTTGACATAGATGTTCTCGATGATGCCGCCGCGGCAAGAGTTGGTCTTGATGCGGACTACGCGGTCCAAGTCGGGGCTGTCCATTACGCAGTCGTGAACAAACAGATTGCGGTAGCCGCCCGAAATTTCGCTGCCGACAACCACACCGCCGTGGCCGTTCTTCATGCGGCAGTTGCGAACGATGATGTTTTCGCTCGGGATGCCACAGTCGCGACCGTCGCGGTTGCGACCGCTCTTGATGGCGATACAGTCGTCGCCGGTGTCAAAGAAACAGTTTTCGATAACAACGTTTTTGCACGACTCGGGGTCACAGCCGTCGCCGTTGGGGCCGTCGTTCTGGACATGGACGCCGCGAACTGTCAGATTCTCGCAGAACAGGGGATGAATCACCCAGAACGGCGAGCGAAGCAGGGTTACATCCTCAATCAGGACATTCTTGCAACGCACGAAGTTGACCAACTGGGGACGAAGACCGTAACCGATGCCAAAGCGACGCTGCTCGGCCGGGGTGCCGTCCTCACAGAAGTCTTGCAACATCGGGCGACCGATTTTCTGAGAAATCTTGCCGTCGACATAGCCGTGCTCCTTGTTGCCTTTCATGTACCACCAGTTCTCGTTGCTGCCGTTGCCGTCAACAACGCCTTTGCCGGTCAGCGCCACGTTCTCGGCGTCGATGGCATAGATGCAGGGCTGATAGTTGTAGCAGTCCATACCCTCCCAGCGGGTGTAGACCAGCGGATACTGAGTCTCGTCGGTGGTGAACAGCAGCGTCGCGCCCTCCTCGAGATAGAGGTTGACGTTGCTCTTGAGGGTGATGGGGCCGGTCAGCCACGTGCCGGCGGGGATGATGACACGACCACCGCCATCCTTGCTACAGCGCGCGATTGTCTTATTAATTAAATCGGTGTAGAGATGGCCCTCCTTGTTGGAGCGCTTACCGTATTTAAGGATGTTGTAGTCCTTGTCGCGGAACGTCGGTGCACTGACTGCCGCGTCAATCTGGGGATACAGGGTTTTCCACGCCTCGGCCGGCTCCTGCGCCATGCCGCTCATCCAAAATAGTGTTAAAAATGAAAATAAAAGTAATTTTTTCATGGGATTAATAAAATTGTTTCGTATATTTGCACACAAATATAGTGAACATTCGTTGAAGATAAAACTTTTAGGCGCTAAAAATGCAAATATTAGTGAATTTATGCAAAGGAATGTCCTCTATAACGATGATTTTTGGACATTTTGGAGGTTTTTGCGTGTCATTATGCCTCTTTAGTGAAAGTTCCCTTTCCCCTGCAAGCGGGCCTTGCTAACTCTATTTCTTGGACTTTCGGTCGCCACCTTGTTGCACCTCCTGTCGAGGAAATGGGGCAATCTCCCGCCCGCCGACGTGTCTGAAACCCATCATATTGTCGTTTTTTGTCGTTATTGTTGTTATTGTTTTTATTGTTGTTACTGATTTTATTGTTTTTATTGATTCTCTCCCGCCAACACCAACAACATCAACAACACCAACAACAGCATTTGTTAAATCTTTTAACCGCTCAGTTTAATTGACTACCGGAAAAACATCTAAGGTTAATCGACTCGTTCCCTCGCCATCAGGACGCCTCGCCGTGTCTTGACGGTTACTCTTCTCTACACATTATTATATATGATAATTACCAATCAATATAAACGCAATGAAAATTTAACTTTAAAAATCATGAAAGACCTGTTTACAAGTCGAAATCGCAGGCGT
>JAFLTK010000280.1 GCA_022511505.1 Muribaculaceae bacterium | reverse complement strand
TGATATTGCAAATTTAAACAGTTAAACGCAAAAAAACAAATATATCTTGTTTTTTTATTGTCTAAAACCGCAAATTAGGCAAAATCACTCAAAAGGCTTGCAGCGCGGGTCTTTTTCCTTTGCTTTTGCAAAGATAAGTTTATTCTTTTGATTTTATACACTTTTTAGCCCATCCACTTCATCCATTTAATAATATGCGGATTTTATCATTGAATTGTTTGCATTTGTAATACAAATTTATTAACTTTGCACACAAAAGAACACTGTTATGGAATTAGCTGTAAATAAAAAAGCACAGAGTTTTCGCCTCCCGGTCGATTTGATTGAACGTCTTAAGAAGATGGCGAAAAAGGAAAATCGCAGTCTTAACAATTTTGTTGAGTGTGTTTTATTGGATATTGCTTACAGAGAGCCAAATGATGAAACACTCGCCGCAATCAATGATGCACGCGAAGGAAAGTATGAAGGGACACTTGATGTTTCAAGTGTTGATGCCATGTATAAATCCATGGGCTTATGAAAATCTTGCGCTTTTCCAAGCAATTTAAGAAAGATGTCAGGAGTGTCATACAGAAGGTGATTTCCTTTTAATCTGTTTGGATAGTTTTGATTATGTCGCAATTCATTAACGACGCTGTATATAGTTCTGACTTTTCATCGGAAATAGACTTCGACACTGCCGAATTATTGTCACCCGGAGGGTCGACCTGCGACATTTATCGCACCAAATGGCAACGGCACACTGTCTTTGTTAAGCGGCTGAAAGAGGAGTTTAGGTCAAAACCTTTATATCTCGACGCTCTCGACAAGGAGTATGAAATAGGTGTTCACCTAAGACACCCTGCACTCCCGGTATATCTGCATTTTCAACGGGATTATGTCGTGGTGGAATATATTGACGGAAAGACACTTGCCGAGTTAATTAAAGCCAAAGACCCTTGGCTGTCTAAACAGCAGAATGTAGTCAGGCTGTTGAAAGAACTGACTGAGGTCGTCGGCTATCTTCACCGTCACAACGTTGTACACTGTGACGTTAAGCCCGACAACATTATGATTACCAATAACAATCGCAATCTTGTTCTTATTGATTTCGACAAGTGTTATACCGACTCGCTTGACGATACGTCCGGCCATCCGGCGCGCTTCGGTTTGCCGTCGGAGTCACACGGTCGCGCGGCCATGGACCTCCGCGGTATAGCCCGAGTTGCCGAGGCCATCGCCGCCGCCTATCCAAATCTGAAAAGCAGAAAATTCAACAATTTCATCAAGCAATGTTATAGGCCCGGCGTCAATGCCGACAATCTTCTTGAATCTCTGGGTCAATTGACGGTCTCAAATCTCAGGTGGCTAAAACCAATCGCACTTCTCTCGTTGATATTATTGGCGGGGGTGATTTCTCTATTTTATTTTTCAAGGCTGCCTGATGAAAAGAATGTGAATCCTGTAGAAGCCGAGAACCCCGAACAACCAATCGAGGAGACCTCCGTTCCTCCGACAAAGTCGGCCGAGCCAACCGACGACCAACCCGCGATGCCGACCGTGCCGGCCGCTACGACCTCGCTCGACGAGGTGACTCAAGAGCAACTGCACGATGTAGCCAAAAGGAGAGCCGAGGTCTTAGACCGACGAATTAGTGCCGACTTCGAGGAACTTACCGCAGAACTTACCCGCTTGATTACACTTAAACAGGACCGCACATTGACCGGCCCGCAACTGCTTGACAAAGT
Organism: Muribaculaceae bacterium; assembly: GCA_022511505.1. GTDB lineage: Bacteria > Bacteroidota > Bacteroidia > Bacteroidales > Muribaculaceae > HGM05190. The sequence goes on along the minus strand of JAFLTK010000280.1, from coordinate 1,075 downwards.
GCGTGCTTTTGTCGACAAAGAGGAAGAATATAAAAGAGAAGCGATAGCCATTGTCGAGGAATCATTTCCCGGCATCACCGAAAGAGAGTTACGGAGAGTCTTTACCTACTCCAAAGTCCTGACAACCTATAACCGGCTTTCGGTAAAGGAACTGGCCGACATGAGGCGTGAAGTTGAACGGCGAAGCCCCGAATTGTTTGAATGATTGGGGCCCCACGAGGCGACGGTAGGGACGCACGGCCCGTGCGTCCACGTTGGAACCCTGAGGGCAGGATTTCATCCATTTAATCCGTTTGATGATAAAATTGCGTTACTGAAAGAAATTCATCATATATTTGCAAAAAAATCAACAACACCAACATCAACAACATCAACAACACCAACAACACCAACAACACCAACAACATCAACAACACCAACACCAACAACATCAACAACACCAACAACATGGCAACTGACAGTGAAATCCTAAAACGTATCAAAGAGAAAGCCGGCGTCGACATGACCAAAAGTGCCGACTTTGATGTTCTTGCTCAATCTATAAAAGACAATACAAGCGAGAGTCTGGGCGTCAATACTCTCAAACGACTTTTCGGATATAAGACCGACAAGGTCGTTCCCCGACTCTCGACAATGGATATTATCGCTCAATATCTTGGATGTGAGGATTACGAATCTTTGATAAAGGAACTTGGCGAAGATGCTGACATCTCGATTTTTACTCCTATCGATTGTGTCGAAGTTCAAAATCTCGAGAAAGGGACCCAGATACGCATTTCATACGAGCCTAACCGCATATTCTTCCTTACCTATATCGGCAATTTTAAGTTTATAGTCAACGATGTAGAGGGGAGCCGCAATATTCTGAAAGGCGATGTATTGACCATTTCACAGTTGGCCGTAGGACATCGGTTTGTCGTCGCTCATGTCGAACGCGACGGGATGGACCTCGGAGCATACGAGTCAGCCAAACACAAAGGCTTGAAGTCAGTGGAGACTGTCTATTAACCCGGGGCGATGCAATAGACGATAGATAACAAAAGGCGGACACGATTTGAATGTCCGCCTTTTGTTT
>JAFLTK010000279.1 GCA_022511505.1 Muribaculaceae bacterium | reverse complement strand
GAAGATGTAACTCGACGCGATACCGGGCATGACGTCCATGAAACCGACCTCGGGTTTGGGTTTGAAAGGCGGGGTTGCGATGCGGACGGTCAGCATGATGCGGTCGCCCTCGGCGGGATAGTTGGCCATCGAGTAGGCGCGGACGGTCGTCTCGGTGTTCTCACACTTGAGGTTGAACAGTCCGAAGTTCTGCCACGACGGGAGATATTCCGGGCCAATCGAGTCCTTGTCTATATCCTTGTCATAGTCCATCTTATAGGGCGGAATCTTAATCTGGGCATACGAGCCGGGGATAAAGTCCATGTGTTCGCCGGGAGGAAGTGCCACGATGAATTCCTTGATAAACGTGGCGACGTTCTTATTGGAGATAACGGTACACTCAAACTCCTTAATGTCGAGAACCGACGCGGGAACGCCAATCTTCATGTCCTCTTTCACCTTGACTTGGCAACCGAGGCGCCAATGGTCGGCAACCTCGCGGCGGGTAAAATGCACTTTCTCGGTGGGCAGAATCTCGCCGCCACCCTCTATTACCTGCACCTTGCACTGGCCGCAACTGCCTTTACCGCCACAGGCCGACGGCAGGAAGATGTTTTGGTCGGCGAGCGTCGACAGGAGCGACTTGCCCGACGGAGCCTTTACCTCGGTGTCGTTGTTGATAGTGATTGTAACCTCGCCCGAGTGAACCAGATAGTGTTTGGCCGTCAGCAACACGGCGACAAGCAGCAAGGTGATTATCAGGAAGATGCCAACGCCGGCAAGGAGCGTCAGCGTCGACGTCGAGGCAAGTAGTATCATATTTAATGCTAATGTATTCATAATGCTGGCGGAGTTTTAAAGTTTGATACCGAGGAAACTCATGAAAGCGATGCCCATCAACGCCGTGACGATAAACGTGATGCCGGTGCCTTTCAACGGGGCGGGAATCTTGCTGTACTGGGCGAGGCGCTCGCGGATAGCCGCGATGGCACAGATGGCAAGCAACCAGCCGAGACCCCAGCCGAGACCGGCACAGCCGGCCGTAAAGATGCTGCCAAAGTTGCGCTGCTGCATGAACAGCGAGCCGCCAAGGATGGCACAGTTAACGGCGATAAGCGGCAAGAAGATACCGAGTGACGAGTAGAGCGTCGGCGAAAATTTCTCTACAGCCATCTCGACAAGTTGGGTCATCGAGGCGATAACGGCGATAAACATTATCAGCGAAAGGAAACTGAGGTCAACGTCGGCAAAGTCGGGACCGAGCCATGCCAACGCGCCGGCACGCAGCACGTATGTCTCCAGCAGATAGTTGATAGGCAGCGTGATAACGAGCATAAACGTCACTGCAACTCCCAGGCCAAGCGCCGTCTTGACATTCTTTGATACTGCCAGGAACGAGCACATTCCAAGGAAGTAGGCAAATATCATGTTGTCGACAAATATCGAGCGCAGGAATATGTTAAAATTTTCCATACTTGTTTGTGTTTTTTGTTGTTGGTGTTGTTGGTGTTGTTACTGTTTTTGTTGTTGTTAGTGTTGTTATTGACATCAACAACATTAAAAACATTAACGACATCAACGACCCATTAATGATTAGTTTTCCTGAAGGTCTTTGTTGCGCGAACGGTGAACCCAGATGATGCAGGCAACGACGATGAGAGCCATCGGGGGCAAAATCATCAAGCCGTTGTTGACATAGCCGGCATCATAGAACGCCTGTGGCACAACCTGATAGCCAAGGAGAGTGCCCGAGCCGAGCAGTTCGCGGAAGAAACCGACAATAATCAGGATGATGCCATAACCGATACCGTTGCCGATACCGTCGAGAAACGACGGCCAGGGCTTGTTGGCCATAGCAAATGCCTCGAGGCGACCCATCAGGATACAGTTGGTAATAATAAGACCGATAAACACGCTGAGTTGCTTGCTGGCGTCGTAGGCAAACGCTTTCAGCAACTGCTCGACGACGACAACGAGGCCGGCGACAACAACGAGTTGAACGATGATGCGGATATTGGTCGGTATAGTGTTGCGCAACAGCGAGATAATGACGTTGGAAAACGCCAACACTGCCGTTACCGAGATTGTCATCACTATGGCCGGCTCAAGTTTGGCCGTGACGGCGAGTACCGAGCAGATACCAAGTATCTGAACAATGACGGGATTGTCTTTGGAGAGAGGATTGAACAAGGCGCTGCGGTTGGATATTTTTTCTGCCATAGTTGTCAATCATTTAAAGTGGAAAGAAATTGTTGATAGGGAGTTAGGCTGTTGGCAATCATAGCCGAGACGCCGCTCGAGGTGATTGTTCCGCCCGAGATTGCATCGACATAGTCCTGGCCGGGAGCGGGCTTAAGACCTTTTTTCAGCACGGCGACGGGCATGAACGACCCTTGGGGGAACAGGCTCTTGCCGTCAAACTGGTTGCTGAACGCGGGCTTCTCGATTTCGGCGCCAAGACCCGGGGTCTCGCCCTGATGGGCAAAATATGCGCCATAGATTGTCTTGCCGTCGCTGTTGATGGCGATATAGCCCCAGATGGGGCCCCAAAGGCCGGCTCCATACATCGGAAGGATGTATTTCTTGCCGCTTTCCTCGGGAAGTTGGCAGACGTAGACGGGGAGTTGACGCTCGGCGTCGGGAAGTTTTACCTGAGCGGCAACGTCGACGTCAAAAGCGTCGCCGTCGACACGCTGTCCCTCGGTATTGACAATAAACTGCTCGACAATCAGCGCGTCAAACTGCTCGACAACGTCATTGCCGGCCGTCACATGGACCGATGCCAATATCTGACGCATCTTGTCGGCGCTGATATTCTTTGTCTGGTAGGGCTTAAGC
>JAFLTK010000278.1 GCA_022511505.1 Muribaculaceae bacterium | reverse complement strand
CTATATATTCGCCCGCAAGCATGGCGGCGACATGATATTACGCATCGAGGACACCGACTCTCAGCGATTTGTCCCCGGTGCCGAGGAATATATCAACGAAGCGCTGGCATGGCTCGGCATCAAGATTGACGAAGGAGTCAAAGAAGGTGGTAACTATGGGCCATATAAACAGAGCGAGCGCCGCGACATCTATCGCGAGCACGTGAAGATGCTTCTCGATGCTGGCAAAGCCTATTATGCATTTGACACCCCCGAGGAACTGACTGCCGCCCGTGAGAGCCGCCCCAACTTCCAATATGACGCTTCGACCCGCGGCGAGATGAAAAACTCGCTGACGTTACCTGCCGAGGAAGTCAAGAAAATGATTGAGGATGGCGTTCCCTACGTCGTTCGCTTCAAGATAGAACCGGGCCGCGACGTCGAGGTCAACGACTTGCTTCGCGGAAAGGTTGTCATAAATTCGAGCATCCTTGACGACAAGGTCCTTTATAAAAGCGCCGACGACCTGCCCACCTACCACCTTGCCAATATCGTTGATGACCATTTGATGGAGGTCACCCACGTTATCCGTGGTGAGGAATGGTTGCCGTCGGCACCGCTCCACGTGCTGCTCTATGAAGCATTCGGCTGGGCTGATACCCGTCCCGAATTTGTACACCTACCGTTGTTGCTCAAACCCGATGGGAAAGGCAAACTCAGCAAACGTGACGGCGACCGCCTCGGGTTCCCCGTGTTCCCCCTCGAATGGCACGACCCCAAGAGCGGTGAAATTTCGTCGGGCTATCGCGAGAAAGGTTACCTACCCCAGGCCGTTGTCAACTTCCTTGCTCTCCTTGGCTGGAGCCCCGGCGACGACACCGAGATGATGTCAATGGACGAACTTATCGCCAAGTTCTCGATAGAACACTGCTCGCGTGCCGGAGCAAAGTTTGCATACGACAAAGGGCGCTGGTTCAACCATGAGTATCTGCTTCGACTCGACGACGCCACGCTTGCCGATATGTTCAAGCCGGTCTTGGAGTCGACTCTCGGAGTAAACCCGGCCGATTTCAGCGATGATTATATCACTCGCGCGGTTGCTATGGTCAAGGGTCGCATCAATTTTGTCGCCGACCTCGCCGACCACGCTCGCTTCTTCTTTGTAGCCCCGACCGAATATGAGGCAAAATCGGTTAAAAAGCGCTGGACTACCGAGACTCCGGCTATTCTTACAGCCCTACTCGACCGCATCGAGTCAACAGGAAGCGTTGAGAGTAAGCCCACCGAGGAAATAATTCTCGCATGGATTGCCGACAAGGGATACCACCTTGGTAACGTGATGAATGCACTCCGTCTGGCAGTAGTTGGCGAATGTAAAGGTCCCCACATGTTTGACATTATCGAACTCATGGGCCTCGACGAAACACGTCGCCGTGTTAACCGCGCTATAGAAACAATTGGAAACGGCTCAGCCGAATAAAATACTACTATGAATCTGCTCTATCAAGTAGCCATAAACACCTATAGCGGTGCCGTCAAAGTCGCCTCTATATGGCACAAGAAAGCCCGGAAGATGGTTGCCGGTCAGCGAGAGACGTTGTCTCGTCTTGCCGATCTCAACCGTCGTCCCGAGGTTGCTCGCGCTACTGATAGAATTTGGTTTCACGCTGCGTCGCTTGGTGAGTTTGAACAAGGACGTCCGCTGATTGAAATGATTCGCTCCACTCGGCCCGATGCGGTCATTATCCTGTCATTCTTCTCGCCCAGCGGCATGGAAGTCAGAAAAGATTATGACAAGGTCGACATGACGGTCTACTTGCCGTTTGACACTCGGGAAAACGCTCGCGAGTTTATTGAGGCGATGAACCCGTCGATGGCATTCTTTATCAAATATGAGTTCTGGGGAAATATCCTTAACGAACTCAAAAACCGCGACATACCCACCTATTTGATTTCGGGCATCTTCCGCCCCGACCAGCATTTCTTCAAATCGTGGGGCGGCCAATTCCGGCAAATGCTTGGATGTTTCACTCGTCTTTATGTTCAGAACGAGTCGTCGCGCAAGTTGCTTGAAGACATTGGTATTAACAATGTGGTGGTAAACGGCGACACTCGCCTTGATCGCGTTTACCAGATAATGCAAAACGCCGAGGGAGATCCGGTCCTCGAACTTTTCTCGCGACCGGCCGACCACAAAACCGACGATGACCCTCGCCTGCTGATTGCCGGCAGCACATGGCCTGCCGACGAAGTGTTACTGCTCGACTGGCTTAAACGTCACAGCGAGTATCGCGCCATCATTGCCCCCCATGAGATGGACCGCCATCGCCTCGAGTCGCTCAGCGTCGACTTGGGAGAAGGAACGTGGTTATTGTCTGAATTGCGCCAATATCACGCCAAACACGGTGCCCTACCCCATGGTATTCAATATGTTATCATCGATTGCTATGGGTTGCTCGCGGCAATCTATCGATATGGGTCACTTGCCTATATCGGCGGCGGTTTTGGGGCCGGAATCCACAATATCAACGAGGCCGCCGTCTATGGACTTCCGGTTGTATTTGGACCCAACTACCACAAGTTTCAGGAAGCCGTTGACCTTATCAGACGTGGCGGCGGATTCAGCATCGCTTCCAAGCGCGAAATCAATGCCGTTTTTGATCGCCTGACAACCGACGCTGCCGAGCGAGCTAAAGCCGGCAAAATTGCAGCCGACTATATCGCCGGTAGCCGCGGTGCAACAAAACGTGTCTTTGATGACATTTTCTCCTCACCTGACAAAAATGCTCTTTCCTAACATAAATTTTTCGTATTACTTAATTGAGCTATCAATTTAAAACACT
>JAFLTK010000227.1 GCA_022511505.1 Muribaculaceae bacterium | reverse complement strand
TATAGCCTTCACAATCTAAGGATTCAAATACCCACTGAGAGTCGTACACAAAAGAATTATCAAGGTGTTGCAATAGTTTCTCGGCATCTAAAGTATTCCAAGCTTCTGCAAAATCATTCAAAATCTGAATATGTTTTTCTGAATATTCCATATTTGTTAATTTATAGGTCGTCCGTGTCTTTTATACTACAAAATTACAGATTTAATTTTGTAGTATAAAATTCTTATCACAAATTTATAAACATGTATATAGTCCTCTAATAAATATATGACAGGCAAAAACACGCTTTAGACAAGTTGCGCATTGCGCGAATAAGGTTCCATTCCTTAACATTGGAGCTTTAACTGTTGTTTCATGATACTCTGCTCGCAGGCTCGCTCGTGTGGGATTAAGGAAAGCAAAGCCGCTTCACAGCATGAACACGGCACGCATTTGACGGATTAACCGAAATAATGCGTGCCGGATGTTATATGGTTTAGCAGGGGTTATTAGTCCTTGGGATTGTAGGGCGGCGGGGTTGTGGCCGATGGGTTAACAGACGTGTCCTTATCTGAGCTTTCGGAGGCTTTCTCGCCTTCAGATTCTTTCTTTACGGTGGTGTCTACTTCTTGAGGGGTGACATCGATGATATCTTTGCTTTCGTTCTTTTTGTCATCCTCGCGAGCGGCAAGGATTTCGTCGGTTCGCGATACCCATGGGCGCTTGCCGAATATCTTCTCAACGTCATCGGTGAAGATAACTTCGCGCGAAATGAGCGTGTCGGCCAGTGTGTTATGCCCTGCGGCATGCTTCTGAAGTATCTCCTTGGCGCGGTTGTATTGCTCGCGGATGATTCGCGAAACTTCCTCATCAATCAGGCGAGCACGCTCATCGCTGTAGGGCTTGGTAAAGCCGTAGTTTTGACCGGTGGAGTCATAGTAACTGATATTGGGGAGTTGCTCGCTCATGCCATAATAAACTACCATGGCGTAGGCTTGCTTGGTGACGCGCTCGAGGTCATTGGCTGCGCCGGTTGAGATATGACCGAGGAACAGTTCTTCGGCTGCGCGACCGGCCAGAGTGGCGCAGATTTCGTCGAGGATGGCTTGGGAGGGTGTAATCTGTCGCTCCTCGGGAAGATACCATGCGGCGCCAAGAGCTTTGCCACGCGGAACAATTGTTACCTTAATTAAAGGATTGGCATAGCGGAGGTGCCACGAAACGGTAGCGTGGCCGGCCTCGTGAATGGCGATAGCACGTTTCTCCTCGTCGGTGGTGATTTTATTGCGCTTCTCAAGACCTCCGATAACGCGGTCAACGGCAGCAATGAAATCTTCGCGGCCTACGGTCTCTTTATTGTGGCGCGCGGCTATAAGGGCAGCCTCGTTGCAGACGTTGGCGATATCGGCACCTGAGAAACCGGGTGTCTGGCGTGCAAGCAAATCGACATCTACGGTATCGTCGGTCTTGATGTTGCGAAGATGAACGTTGAAGATGGCTACACGGTCGGGCAGGTCGGGCAGGTCCACATAAATCTGACGGTCGAAACGACCTGCTCGCATCAACGCCTTGTCGAGAATGTCGGCGCGGTTGGTGGCAGCGAGAATGATTACACCGCTATTGGTGCCGAAACCGTCCATCTCGGTAAGAAGTTGGTTAAGAGTGTTTTCGCGTTCGTCGTTTGAACCCATATTCGGACTTTTGCCACGCGCACGACCAACGGCGTCAATCTCGTCGATGAACACGATACAAGGCGCTTTCTCCTTGGCCTGACGGAACAGGTCGCGGACGCGAGATGCACCGACGCCGACAAACATTTCAACGAAATCAGAACCCGACATCGAGAAGAACGGCACATTAGCCTCGCCGGCTACGGCCTTGGCAAGCAGGGTTTTACCGGTTCCCGGGGGGCCTACGAGGAGGGCGCCCTTAGGAATCTTACCGCCAAGGTTGGTATAGCGCTGGGGGTTCTTGAGGAATTCCACAATCTCCTCAATCTCTGTTTTGGCTTCCGATAGGCCTGCGACATCCTTGAATGTTACTTGAACGGGTCCATCCTTGTCAAACATTTTAGCCTTTGACTTGCCGACGTTGAACACGCCCCCGGGGCCTCCTCCATCCTTGCCGCTCATCCTTCTCATCATGAACAGCCAGAAGACGATTATAAGAATGATAGGACCAAATGCCCAAATCATTGACATGTAGTCGCCTGAGCGTTCATACTCGACATCGCCGCTGAAGTCGCCGGCGGCACGCCATTGCTCTATCTTATCTTGGAGTTTGTCGGCCGACGGGATATTGGTCTTAAGCGTCGCTTTGGTTGCACTCGATATTTTATCGTGTTTGAACACCTCCTTTGCGCGATCGGGGGTCAACACAGCCTCGGCCTCGCCTTTCTGGGAATAGACGATAATCTTGGAGACACCTTTTGACTCGACTTCTTTCTCAAACTCAGTGAAGTTAACCTCCTTTGAGACGTTATTCTCGTCGAGAAGCATCATGCCGCCAAGAAAAACAAACACAAGCGCGTATGCCCAGAAAATGCTGAACTTGAAACCTTTCTTGGGGTTTAACGGATTCTTATTTGAACCTTTTTGGGGGTTAAAGGGATTCATAAAGCGGTGAATGGTTGTGTGGAAATAATGTAGTATTTAGCGAGACTTAGCGGTAATCTCAAGCAAAATCGGGTAACTCGGTTATCACGGCGTCGCTCCAGAGTTCCTCGAGGTTGTAGAGTTGGCGGGCATCGCGCGTAAAGACGTGGACAAGCGTGTCGCCATAATCGATTACAATCCATTGAGCGGTCCTGTAACCATCATAGTTAAAAGGCTTTACACGATAGTTGTCAAGCATGTATTCGCGAACATGGTCGGCAATCGAGGCTACGTGCATCGACGATGTACCTTCACA
>JAFLTK010000226.1 GCA_022511505.1 Muribaculaceae bacterium | reverse complement strand
CAAAAACAATACAATAGATACATTTTTATAAAATGGCAACTACAGCAGATTTTAAAAACGGAATGTGCCTCGACATCGACGGCAACTATTTCTTCATCGTTGAATTTCTCCACGTTAAACCCGGCAAAGGCCCGGCTTTTGTGCGCACCAAACTGAAAAACGTCAAGACCGGTCGCGTCATCGACAAGACCTGGAACTCGGGCGTCAAGGTGGAGGAAGTCCGCATCGAGCGCCGTCCCTATCAGTATCTCTACAAGGACGATATGGGCTACAACTTCATGCACACCGAGACTTTTGAGCAGGTTGCACTTCCCGGCGAAAGCATCGAGGGCGTCCAGTTCCTGAAGGAGGGCGACATCTGTGAGGCTATGGTACACGCTGCCTCTGAGACCATCCTGACCTGCGAAATGCCCACCAGCGTAGTGCTCGAAATCACCTACACCGAGCCCGGCATCAAGGGCGACACCGCCACCAACACCCTCAAGCCCGCCACCGTCGAGACCGGCGCCGAGGTTCGCGTTCCCTTGTTCTGCAACATCGGCGACAAGGTGCGCATCGACACTCGCGATGGCTCATACGTTGAGCGCATCAAGGCCTAAGCCCGCGCGCGTCATTTCCATCCCCCATACCGCCCGGCCCGCAACCTCGCGGGCCGGTGTCGCTTTTACAACATCTCTTTCCAGCCACCAATGAAACGATATATCCCGGTGCTGACCATCGCCGGCAGCGACCCCTCGGGGGGCGCCGGTATTCAGGCCGATATCAAGACGATAACATCGACGGGGTGCTATGCGATGAGCGTCATCACGGCGCTGACGGTTCAAAACACCGTCGGGGTCGCCACGTCGATGACCGTCCCGGCCGACACGGTCGCCGCTCAACTGAACGCCGTTCTCGACGACATCACCCCCGCGGCCATCAAGATTGGCATGATAGCAAGTGCCGACAACGCTCATGCCGTTGCCGACATTCTCGCTACGCGCGCCGCCGGCATCCCGCTCGTTGTCGACCCGGTCATGGTGTCGACGTCGGGCCACCGACTGATTGACGCCGAGGCCGAGGCAATCGTGCGCAACGAGTTGCTACCCTTGGCGACTGTCATCACCCCCAACGTCAGCGAACTCGAGGCACTGACACCCGAAGTCGGCGAGAACGCGACCGTCGACAGCCGTCTCGAGGCACTGCGCGCCGCGGGCATCAAGTCAATCCTCGTCACCGGTGGCGACACCGACTCCACTGAGGGCTATGCCACCGACCTATTGCTACTGCCCGACGACCCGGTCAACGACCTGCTGACGTTGCGCGCCGACCGCGTCAACACGGCCAACACCCACGGCACCGGATGCACCCTCTCGGCCGCCATCGCTTCGTTTCTCGCCCTCGGCTTTCCGCTGATTGACGCTGTCAAGGCCGCCAAGAGTTATATCACCCGCGCACTGATTGCCGGCGCCGATGTCGCCCTGGGACATGGTCACGGACCCGTCAACCATACGTTCGGGCCACGGCGCACTCGTTTTCTCGACCACAAGACCGGTTCTAAACGATAAGACTCTATGACTGTTATACTCAACGACAAGACGCTCACGGTTGAGCCCGGCACTACACTGGCTCAATTGCTTGATGCTCAAAATATTAAACCAAGCGGAATTGCCACCGCTGTCAACGGCAACGTCGTCCCGGCCGTCAAGCGCGCCGAGACTCCCCTTGCCGAAGGCGACAAGATTATCATCATCACGGCATTTTATGGCGGATAGGATGAAGAGCATAGCCATCACGCCTCCCGAGGTCGACCCACGGCGCATCGTCGCGCTCGCCCGCCCCGTCTCGCTTTTGCTCGGCGAGGCCGGTTGGGACCGCGTTCACTTGCGTTTTCCCGAGGCCGACACCGACGCGGTGGCCGCGCTTATCAACCTTATTCCACGAGACTTACATCCCCGTTTAAGTCTCCACGACCATCAAGGTTTGGCCGAGAAATATGATCTTGGCGTTCACCTGACGGGGCGTAGCAACCGAGCAATCGCTTTTCGGCCGTCGACTCTCAGCGCGTCCTGCCACTTGGCCGCCGATGTTGTGAATGTAAAGTCGCTCGGCCTTGACTATCTTACCATTAGCCCCATTTTTGACAGCATATCAAAAGCGGGTTACAAAAGCGCCGCGTTCAGCGACACCGACTATCAGACGATGCTCGCCGCCGGCATCCCGCTGATTGCCCTCGGCGGTATCAGCCACGAGACAATTCCGCTCCTGCCACAAGGCGTTTTTGCCGGCTATGCCGTGCTTGGCGCCCTACCATGGGATGCCGACATCGACACTTTCCGTGCCGCCGCGCTCAGGTTTCGGTAAAAGATGAACGGTAAATATAAACTCTAAACAATAAACTTTAAACTTTTAGTTGAGCGTGCTCAACTAAAATAAAAAACAATAATGCTCCAGTTCATAACCCACCCCTCGTCCCGCTATTCCATCCTTGAAGAGGTCGACATGGCCCTCTCGGGCGGTTGCCGTTGGATACAGTTGCGACTCAAAGATGCCGCTGACGACGAACTTCGCGCCGTTGCCGTCGACGTCATTGAGCGTTGTCGTCAAGTAGACGCCATTGTGGTTGTCGATGACCATGTGGAGTTGGTCGAGCCGCTGGGGTTTGACGGCGTTCATCTGGGCAACAACGACATGCCGCCTGCCGAGGCTCGCGAGGTGCTGGGCGCCGGCCCGATTATAGGCGTGACGGCCCACACGGCCGACGATATCCTGCGCTACCGCGGTCTCGATATCGACTATTTTGGCATCGGGCCGTTCAAACCTACCTCGACAAAAGCGCGCCACGCCGAGCCGCTCGGCCTCGACGGCTACCGCGACATCGTGGCCACCATTCGCGGCGCCGGTGTAGATA
>JAFLTK010000225.1 GCA_022511505.1 Muribaculaceae bacterium | reverse complement strand
AACATTCTCCCCTTCATCGAGCAAAACTTTGACAACGGAGTCGAGCGCATCGGCCGTTCAATTGAACGCATAGCCGACGGCGTTGCCTTCTTCAACGAAATGGTCGAGGAAAAACGAAGGCAATATTTCGACCTCGACACAATGTCAATCGACTTGGGCCGACTGTTTCAATCCGAGACCTCGGCACGACTGCTTTTAGTGGAGTGGCTCCGCGAATATGGGCTCGGGGCGTCGGTTGTCGACGATGTCATTAAAGCGCGCCGCGAAAGCGGGCGACGCTTTGGAGTAACCCGGTCAGGCTACTGGCTGCTCAACCGAGGCAAGTTGAGATATGTGCAAAAATCAGAGCGTAGCACCACATCGGCGTTTGTTTCACTCGACTCGGCTCCATTCACCATGGAGATTATATCAGGAGGCGACATCCCGCGTGAAACAGATTACTACTCAGCATTTTTTGACATTTCGATACTTGACGGTAATCCGGTTTTTGAACTCAGGAGTTGGCAACGAGGCGACCGCATGAAACCGTTTGGCATGACCGGTAGCAAAAAACTCAGCGACATTTTTCGCGACGCCGCCATCCCCGACAACGAAAAGTCCTCCCCTATCGTCTTGACCCGCAATGGCGAAATAATCTGGCTTATCGGCCTTCGCCACAGCCGCCTCTATCCCGTCTCCCCAACCTCTCCGCGCTTCCTCAAACTAACCTACCACAAATAGAATGCCTTCAATGGTCTTTTTTGGCCATTTCTTTCAATTTTTCCAAAAGATATACCGGCAATCTGAAAACATGGGCTTTGCGCTCTATCATTTTGACTGATGAAACAAACATTTAATCAAAAAGTTTCAGATTGTCGAAATGCCCGGAGTGATTTTTGGGGTTTTGTGGTGGTTTGGCGGGTTGGGAGAATTTTTGTAACTTTGCGGCCTGATTGAGAATGGATATAATGAAAAATAGCATAGTCAGTATTGAGCATATAGGCGAGACGCCTCAACGCCATGGAGTGCCGACCAACCCAAGCGACCTACCGGTTCTTCCCACTCGCGACTTGGTGTTGTTTCCCGGGATTACGATTCCTATTACGATAGGTAGGGAGTCGTCGTTGGAACTTGTTAAGAGGGCAATGGAAAAGAATGTGCAGATAGGTGTTGTCACACAGCGCAATCCGGCTCAGGAGTACCCGACTATACCCGATGATGTGTTTGCATATGGTGTGGTTGCCGACGTTCTCAAGTTGGTAGAGTTGCCAGATGACACCGTTGCGGCGCTTGTACAGGCCCAAAGCCGCATGAAAATTACAGGCCCGGGCAAAGGACGTGTTCTGCCCGGATGTGCATCAGTCTCGTTTAATTATCTTAGAGATAAGGAGTTTACCCCGGAGACTGAGACGATGGACGTTATTAACATGTTGCGTACCAAGACGCTTGAATGTGTCGAGGCCGGAGGCGATATGGTTCCGCCCGATTTGAAACTGAACATCGTCAATATCGAAGACCCGACGATGCTTGTGAATTTCATAGCGACACGATTACCGATTGAGTCGGCTGCAAAGATTGAAATCTTGGCCGAGGATGGTATTAATACCCGAGCCATTAAACTTATCAACGAACTCAACTTGCTCTTTGAGAAAGCCAGGATTATGGAAGATATCCGCAATCAGACAACCAAGAGCATGAACGAGCAGCAGCGCCAAATGTTTATGCAACAGCAGGTTGAGATTCTCCAAAACGAGATAAACGGCGGTGAGGACCCCGACATCGTTGGGCTGCAGCAGCGTTTTGACAAATTCAAAGCGCCGTCAGAGAAGTTGAAGGCGACTTTCAACCGCGAGATAAAGCGACTTCAGCGTCTCGACCAACGCAGTCCCGACTATAGCGTGCTCTACACCTACCTCGATACGCTGCTCGACCTGCCTTGGGAGAAAACTACTGAACTTAACCGCGACTTTAACAGCGCCGAGCAAATCCTCAACGAAACTCATTCAGGACTTGAAAAAGTAAAAGACCGTATCCTCGAACAGATTGCCGTGACGATAAGTTCGAGCACAAGCCGCTCCCCTATTATCTGCCTTGTTGGCGCGCCGGGTGTCGGCAAGACATCGCTCGGGGCATCGATTGCCAAGGCGCTCAACCGCAACTTCACACGCATCTCGCTTGGCGGCCTTCACGACGAGGCTGAAATCCGCGGCCATCGGCGCACCTACATCGGCGCTATGCCGGGCCGCATCATCGCCGGTCTGCAAAAGGTTGGCTCGTCCAACCCGTTGATATTGCTCGACGAGATTGACAAAATCTCGCGCGACTTCCGCGGCGACCCACAAGCCGCATTGCTCGAAGTGCTTGACCCCGAGCAAAATAAATATTTCCACGACAACTATATCGACGTTGATTTTGACCTATCCAACGTCATGTTTATCACGACAGCCAACAGTCTGTCAACCATCTCGCGACCACTTCTCGACCGCATGGAGGTTATTGAAATATCGGGCTATCTGCTTGAAGAGAAGATAGATATTGCCGTCAAACACACCATCCCGCGTCTTGTAAAGGAGTTGTCGATGGGCAAATATCGCAAGAAATTCACTCCCGAGGCGATAAAGAAGATTATCGAAGAGTACACGGCCGAGAGCGGCGTGCGCCAGATGGAGAACGTGATAGCGACCGTCTTAAGGCGCCTGTTGCTCAAACATATACGTGGCGAGAAGACGCCTGTCACCATCAAGCCCGAGCATATCGAAGAATTACTCGGCACACCGCGCTACAACGCCGAGCGCGGCGAGGAAATCACCACTCCGGGTGTTGTCACCGGATTGGCATGGACCGAGGTGGGCGGCAAGATACTCTTTATCGAGACATCCCTTTCACCGGCAAAGGAGCCTAAACTGACGCTCACC
>JAFLTK010000241.1 GCA_022511505.1 Muribaculaceae bacterium | reverse complement strand
GTTGTCGACGTTGACCGCTTTAAGGCTACGTTTGAAGCCGTTCAGAAACTCGTTGGTCGCAATCTTCTTCTGGCAGCCCACGACGTCTCGGCCGGCGGTCTTGTTACCACGCTTCTCGAGATGACATTTGCCAACACCGCCGGCGGTCTTGCTATCGATACCGACGCCTTTGTCAACGCCGGCGAGGAGGATTTGATTAAGATACTTTTTGCCGAGAACCCGGCGCTGGTTGTTCAGGTAGCCGACGCGCGTCTCAAGACCGTCACCGACATTCTCGACCGTGCCGGCGCCGTCTATCGCTCTCTCGGCGCCCCCATCAAGGAGCGCGCCGTCATGGTGACCCACAAGGGCGCCGACCGTCTGCTCCCCATCGACCACTTGCGCGACGTCTGGATGCACACGTCGTTCTTGATGGACTCGGTTCAGTCGGGCGAAGCATGTGCCGAGCAACGCTACCACAACTACAAGCGCCAGCCGCTTAAGATTGCTTTTGCCAAGGAGTTTGACGGCAAACTGGCAACTCGCGGCTTGACGCTCGACCGCCACGCCCCCTCGGGTATCAAAGCGGCCATCATCCGCGAGAAAGGTGTCAACGGCGACCGCGAAATGGCCTACTCGCTCTATCTGGCCGGCTTTGACGTCAAGGATGTCCACATGACCGACTTGATGAGTGGCCGCGAGACTCTCGACGATGTCAATATGATTGTGTTCTGCGGCGGTTTCTCAAACAGCGACGTGCTTGGCTCGGCCAAAGGCTGGGCAAGCGGATTCAAGTGGAACGAAAACGCCAGCAGCGCCCTCAAGCGATTCTATAAGCGCGAGGACACGCTCTCGCTCGGCGTGTGCAACGGCTGTCAGTTGATGATTGAACTCAACCTCATCAACCCCGAGCACGAAAAGCCAACCTCAATGGACCATAACATCAGCCATAAGTTTGAGTCACAGTTTGTCAGCGTCAATATTCCCGAAACCAACTCGGTGATGCTCGGCAGCCTGGCCGGCAGCAAACTCGGCATCTGGGTAGCCCACGGCGAGGGTCGCTTCAAGATGCCGATGCCGCGCGACGCCTACAACGTGGCGATGAAATACAACTACACCACCTATCCCGGCAACCCCAACGGTTCTCCCTCGGGCGTCGCCGCCCTATGCTCGGCCGACGGTCGACATCTGGCAATGATGCCACACCTCGAGCGCGCCATCTTCCCCTGGCAGTGGGCCTACTACCCCGCCGGCAAGCGACATGAGGTAACCCCCTGGGTCGACGCGTTTATCAACGCCCGATGCTGGATAGAAAACAAAACCAAGCAAAAATAAGACACTCGACGGTGGAAATCTAAATCTGAGGAAAACTATTCATCACATTATGCTTACATCAATGCAATATCCTCTAATCGATGGTTTCCACCGTCTTTTATTCATCAATCTATAAAAATATACACCAATATGGGCGGTTTCTTTGGAGTAACTAAAAAGGATGACTGTGTCAACGAACTCTTCTATGGCGTTGACTACAACTCCCACCTCGGGACCAAACGTGCCGGCATGGCAACATGCAGCAACAAGATTTTCACTCGCTCGATTCACAACATCGAGAACACCTATTTCCGCACCAAGTTTGAAGGCGACTTGAAAGATTTCAGCGGCAATTGTGGTATTGGCGTAATCAGCGACACCGACGCTCAGCCTATCATTGTCAACTGCCACTTGGGCAAATTTGCCATTGTCACAGTTGCGCGCATCAACAATATCAACGAGCTCGAGAAAGAACTTCTTGCCAAGGGGCATCACTTCTGTGAACACAGTTATGACATCATCAATCCGACCGAGATGATTGCAGCCCTCATCAGCGAGGGCGAGGATATTGTCAGTGGTATCGAGAATGTCTATCGCCGTGTCAACGGCTCATGCTCGATGCTCTTGCTGCTTGAAGGGCGAGTGATTGCCGCCCGCGACCGCATGGGCCGCACCCCAATCATAATCGGCCGGAAAGATGGCGCACGTGCCGCCAGCACCGAGAGCAGCGCCTTCCCCAACTTGGGCTATGAAATCGAGTATAACGTAGGTCCCGGCGAGATTGTCGAAATCACTCCCGACGGCCTCAAGCAACTAAAGGCACCCGGAAAGAAGATGCAAATCTGCTCGTTCCTGTGGATTTACTATGGTTATCCCCCCTGTGAATATGAGGGAAGCAACGTTGACCGGATGCGCTTCCGGGCCGGATACAATATGGGACGCGAAGATGACTCAAAAGTCGACTTTGTCAGTGCAATTCCCGACTCGGGTATCGGTATGGCTCTCGGTTATGCCCAGGGCATGCAGGTTCCCTATTTGCGCGGAATCGTAAAGTATACGCCCACCTGGCCTCGCAGTTTCACTCCCAGCACTCAGGAGCGCCGCGAACTCGTCGCCAAAATGAAACTTATACCCAACGCAGCGTTATTGCGTGACAAGCGAGTCCTGTTCTGTGACGATTCCATCGTGCGCGGTACCCAGTTGCGTGACAACGTCAAGGATATCCGCGACTGTGGTGCCAAGGAGGTACACATGAGAATAAGTTGCCCGCCTCTCATTTATTCGTGTCGTTACCTGAACTTCACAGCCTCCAAAAGCGACCTCGAACTCATCTCGCGCCGTGTCATCGCCGAGTTTGAAGGCTCTCCCGACAAGAATCTCGAGGCCTACAGCACCACCGGCTCGCCCGAATACTGTCGCATGGTTGAACGCATCCGTGAAATTCTCGATATAACATCGCTGAAATTCAGTTCTATCGAGAACGTTGTCGAGTCAATCGGCCTTCCAAAATGCCAAATCTGTACCCATTGTTTCGACGGTACCGGAGAAGATTAATAGAACAATTTTTGGCCGTTTTACACCAAAAAAATGTTAACGAGGCACGCTAAAAACCAAAAGTTTGTGAAGAATGACATTTTTTTAGTAAATTTGCCGAATAGAATATTTACTATCACAATTTTAACTACAAATATAAAGCTATGAGCCTTAACATCATTGTGCTCGCAAAGCAGGTGCCCGACACCCGCAATGTGGGTAAAGATGCAATGAAAGAAGATGGCACTATCAACCGCGCAGCCTTGCCGGCCATCTTCAATCCCGAGGACCTCAATGCCCTCGAGCAAGCGTTGCGCCTTAAAGAGGCCAATCCGGGGTCGACAGTGACACTGCTGACCATGGGTCTCCCTCGTGCCGCTGAAATTATCCGTGAAGCTATATACCGAGGCGCCGACTCGGGTATCGTTTTGACCGACCGCGCTCTCGGTGGTGCCGACACGTTGGCTACCTCCTATTCGCTTGCACAAGCCGTGAAAAAATTTGGCAACTTTGACATCATCCTCGGCGGACGTCAGGCAATCGATGGCGACACTGCTCAGGTTGGTCCCCAGATTGCCGAGAAACTTGGTATTCCTCAGGTGACATACGCCGAAGAAATCGTTGACCTCAAGGATGGTTTCGTGACCGTTAAGCGTCGTCTCGAGCATGGCGTCGAGACAGTCAAGGCCCCTCTGCCCTGTGTTGTCACTGTCAACGGTAGCGCTGCCGAGTGCCGTCCACGCAACGCTGTTCGCGTTCAGAAATACAAATATGCCGTCACTCCCTCCGAGAAAGCAAAGATGCCCGAGGAACTCCAGGCACTTGTCGAGAAACGCCCCTATCTGTTGCTCAACGAATGGAGCGCCGCCGACGTAAACGCCGACCCCGAGCAGATTGGCCTCCCCGGCTCGCCCACAAAGGTAAAAGCCGTTGTCAACGTTGTTTTCACCGCCAAGGAATCACGCCGCTTGAGCGACGCCGATGCCGAGATCGAAGACCTTGTAAAAGAACTTATTGCTAACCACACTATCGGCTAATGCCGTGTCCCTCAATAACAAAGCATATTCAGTTATGGCAGATAAAAATAACTTAATCGTCTATTGCGAGTTTGAGGACGGCCGCGTTGCCGATGTTTCTCTTGAACTCTTGACCAAAGGTCGCCAGCTTGCAAAGCAGCTTGGCGTGAAACTTGAAGCTATCGTCATCGGCGACAATCTTCAAGGCGTAGAAGACCAGATTTTCCCTTACGGTGCCGACGTTGTCTACAAAGTTGAAGACAAGCGTCTCTATCCCTATACAAGCAACCCCCATTCGTCGGTTCTCATCAACCTCTTCCGCGAAATTGAGCCGCAGATTTGCCTCATGGGTGCTACACATATTGGCCGCGACCTCGGTCCCCGCGTTTCTTCATGCCTCCACAGCGGTCTTACCGCCGACTGTACAGCGCTCGAAATCGGCGACCACAAGGACCCCAAAACCGGCAAGGAATACACCGACCTTCTCTATCAGATTCGCCCCGCTTTTGGCGGCAACATCGTTGCCACAATCGTCAACCCCGAGTGCCGTCCCCAGATGGCAACCGTTCGTGAGGGCGTCATGAAGAAAGAGATTTTCGACGAGAACCACAAGGGCGAGGTAGTCAACCTCGACGTCAACAAATATGTAAGCCCCGAGGACTTTGTCGTTGAAATCATTGACCGCCACATCGAGAAGTCAAAAATCAACATCAAGAATTCCCCCATCATTGTTGCCGGCGGTTATGGCGTAGGCAGCAAGGAGAATTTTGATATGCTCCACGAACTCGCAGGCGTTCTCGGTGCCGAGGTCGGTGCTTCTCGTGCCGCAGTCGATGCCGGTTTCACCGAGCATGCACGCCAGATTGGCCAGACCGGTGTCACCGTCCGCCCCAAACTCTATATCGCTTGCGGTATTTCGGGCCAGATTCAGCACATCGCCGGCATGCAGGAGAGCGCTATGGTCCTTTCTATCAACAACGACCCCAACGCTCCCATCAACACCATCGCCGACTATGTTATCACCGGCAACGTTGAGGATGTTGTTCCCAAACTGATTAAATATTACAAGCAAAACTCCAAGTAAAATCGGAAATTGCTGATCAACAATTAATTATCTCCGTAGAAAATGGCTAATTTTTATACCGATAATCCCGATCTTAAGCATCACTTGAACCACCCGCTGATGCAGAAGATTGTTGCATTGAAAGAACGCAATTTTGCCGATGCCGAAACATACGATTACGCACCTCTGAACTTTGAGGATGCTATGGACAGTTATGACCGCGTCCTTGAAATCGTAGGTGAAATTTGTGGCACAACCATTGCCGAAAATGCCGAGAGCGTTGACCATCAGGGTCCCCACGTTGAAAACGGTCGCGTAGTCTATGCCGACGCAACTGCCGAGAACCTTGACGTGTGCCGCAAGGCAGGCTTGATGGGTATGTCAATGCCCCGTCGCTTTGGCGGTCTCAACTTCCCCATCACTCCCTACATCATGGCTGCCGACATCGTCAGCCGTGCCGACACCGGTTTTGAGAACCTTTGGGGACTTCAGGACTGTGCCGAGACTATCTATGAATTTGCCAACGAGGACCAGAAGCAGCGCTACATCACCCGCGTATGTCAGGGCGAAACAATGTCAATGGACCTCACCGAGCCCGACGCCGGTAGTGACCTCCAGTCGGTTATGCTCCGCGCAACCGAACAGCCCGACGGCACATGGCGTCTCAACGGCGTTAAACGCTTCATTACCAACGGTGACAGCGACATTCATCTTGTTCTTGCCCGCTCTGAGGAGGGTACTAAGGATGGTCGCGGCCTCTCGATGTTCATCTATGACAAGCGTGATGGTGGCGTGACTGTGCGCCGCATCGAAAACAAGATGGGTATAAAGGGTTCTCCCACTTGCGAACTCGTGTTTAAGAATGCAAAAGCCGAACTTTGCGGTAGCCGTCGACTTGGTCTTATCAAGTATGTGATGGCCCTGATGAACGGCGCCCGTCTCGGTATCGCCGCCCAGAGCGTCGGTGTCAGCGAAATCGCCTACCGCGAGGCGCTCGCATACGCTCGTGACCGCCGCCAGTTTGGCAAAGCCATCATCGAGTTCCCCGCCGTCTCTGAGATGCTTGCCGTCATGAAAGCAAAACTCGACGCTTCTCGCTCTCTTCTTTACGAGACCTCTCGCTATGTCGACATTTACAAGATTTATGACGATATCGCCAAGGAGCGCACCTTGACTCCCGAGGAACGCAAAGAAGCAAAGGCCTACAGTAAACTCGCCGATGCCCTTACTCCCATGGCAAAGGGTCTCGGTAGCGAATATTGCAACCAGAACGCCTACGACTGTATCCAGATTCATGGCGGCTCGGGCTTCATGAAAGATTATGCTTGCGAACGCATCTATCGCGACGCACGCATCACCTCTATCTATGAAGGTACAACCCAGTTGCAAGTTGTAGCCGCAATTCGCCACGTGACAACCGGCACCTACCTGACTCTCATGAATCAGTATGCCGCCGAGGAAACCAAGCCCGAACTCGTCGAGTTCAAGCAGCGCATCGCCGCTATGGTTGCCCGTTACACCGCTGCTGTCGAGAAGGTTACCTCCGTTAAAGAGCAAGCCTACAACGACTTCATGGCACGCCGCCTTGTCGAGATGGCCGGTAACACTATCATGAGTTACCTGTTGTTGCTCGATGCAAACCGCAATGAATCGTTCATGACTTCGCTCAAAGTTTACCTGAACCTCGCCGAAGCCGAGGTTGCTAAGCACGCAGAGTTTATCGACCGCTTCAACCCCGAGGAGGTTGCAGTTTACATGCAGCACTAATCAGCCGTTACCGTTGTTATTGACAACAATAAAATATCGAGCCGGGCACAATTCTCCGTTTGCCCGGCTCCTTTCATTTCAATTTCCATGGCTATAACCATCAAACCGCTATCACCCGACGACCTTGATTGGATTGCCCGTCACAAGAGCGACGACACGTCACGCCTACGCCTTAAATATCATGGCAATGAGGATATTACATACCTTATTGACCAATTGGAGGCACGGCGTAAAGGTTCGCATAAGGTCGCCCGGGAGATAGAACGTGCGCCCGGATTTGTGTTCCCTACTCTCCTATCTGCCGAGCAATGCACATCTGACCTCCTTGCCGAGTATCACGCAACGCTTGTTACAGCGGGCGAACGCGTGCTCGACATGACTGCAGGTCTGGGAATTGATGCCATCCATTTGAGCAACGTCGCGTCAACGGTCACAGCCGTCGATATCGACCCACGCTGCACTGATGCACTCAACATTAACGCCGCTCTTCTCGGTATTGACAATCTCACCGCAGTTAATGCCGACTCTTTAGAGTTGCTTTCCAATGATTCAACCGTTTATGACACCATTTTTGTTGACCCGGCCCGTCGTGGCGACGGTGGCAAACGATTGTATCGTCTCGGCGACTGTTTACCTGATGTTGTCGGAAATATCTGTCTTATTATGTCGCGGTGCAAACAGCTGATAATCAAAGCGTCACCAATGCTTGACCCAACCGCGGCAGCCGCCGAATTAGAGCAATATAACCCCGACGTTATTGCCGTTGGGACGACCGACGAGTGCAAGGAACTTGTCATGCGCTTGCCGGGAAACGGTCGCCGTGGCGCGACAACAATTCCCGGTAGTGAAATCTTCTTTGATAACGCTGAAAGGGACGAGCCTAAATTTGGTGACCCCGCTGTTGGCGACATACTCTACGAGCCTTTCCCGGCCTCGGTCAAAATTGGCTCATTCAACACATTATCGGCACGTTATGGCACTGTAAAGATAGGCCGTAATACCCATCTCTATTTCTCAGCACAACTCAACCCGTCCTTTCCCGGTAAAGCACATCGCGTCATTGAAGTGTCAGAGTTTGGCAAAAAGGCAATGGCCGACGTCGTAAAGCGTTATGGCAACCTAAGCGTCACCACTCGAGATTTCCCCATGACTGCCGCCGAGATAAAGAAACGGTTCAAAACCGGCGAAAGCAACACCCATCGGCTTTGGGCAGTCAAAAACTCTAAAAACAAACTGGTAATAATCGTTACCTCAAGCGTTTAGCGTCGCTCAAACATGCGCGACATCGAGCGTTTATCCTCGCGCTCCTTTATAGCCTGGCGCTTGTCATACTCCTTCTTACCGCGACCAATGCCAATCACCATCTTGGCCAGACCTCGGTCATTGATAAACAGTCGCAGAGGAACAATCGTGAAACCGGTTTCCTTACCGGCTTTTTCAAGTTTCGCAATTTCCTTGCGGTTCAACAGCAACTTGCGGTCGCGGCGCGTCTCGTGGTTGTTGTATGTGCCATAAAAATACTCGGCTATATACATGTTTTTTACCCACACCTCGCCGTTGTGAACATAGCAGAAAGTGTCAACCAAACTTGCCTTGCCCTGCCTAATCGATTTTATCTCAGTCCCGGTCAGAACAATCCCGGCCGTAAAAGTGTCGGTTATCGCATAGTCATAACTCGCGCGTTTATTCTTGATATTTACGTCTTTAGGGTTCATGGGACAATGTAGTTAAATAGGAACATTAATAAAAATGGAGGGAGCAAAACCGATGGGGCTGCAAGCAATACAAACCATCCGGCATGGGAGTCGGGCACCTGCATATATTTGTTTGCCTTCCACTGAATGATGATGATATAAAGGGGCAGATAGTAAAGCAGCGGGAAATCAATCGGTAAAAAATTGGAAACGACGCAGATAAGTGTCAACAAGCCAATCGAGTAGTTCACAAATGTGTGCACACGTTTGTCAAACGATGCTCCTGCACTAAACTCATTCATAACCAGCGACATAAAAAATATGCCGATAAAATAGGATGCGAAATAGGTCACGTAGGTCACGATAGCGTCAATCGTGAGCGATGCAAAAGTGACCTCGTCATCCCATATCCATTTCACATACTCGGTCACCGCAGCGATAAGTATCAGCAAATAAAGCCCATTGTTAGCGAGCCTGCGAGGGTCTATTTTGGCTAAACCGATATCCTCCCAACCTCGGCCGGGAGACAATATCAATTGTACCATATATTTCAGATAAGTCAAAAACATATTCTGTAAATAGAAACCAACTGCAAAGTTAATCAAAATAACTCAACTCCCCTAAGTCATGTAGAAAATTTTCATCTCAACCACATCAGATTCTTGCAAATTTGAGAAAATTCCTGGTCTACTGCCGCCGTTTGCATCTCCTACTGTAAGATATTTATGCAGCTACCCCGGATATATCAAAAGAAAGTTGTAAATTTGAAACAATTTTCTAAGTAAAGCAGAAACAACTAAATCAAAATTGAAATGGACTGGACTTCTTATCAACCCAGCCTTTATGCTTTGCTCAATCGTTATACGATAGCAGAGTTAAAGATTTTGCATAACGACTTTTCTCTGAAAGTAAAATCAGGTTTGAAGAAGGCTGATATAATTGAACTTACCTGCAACTGGCTGATTAATCATCCCGACAGAGTAATCGACCATTTGCTGACCTACGAGTTGCGTCTATATAACGAAATCGCCAACCATCCTGAGAAAAAGACAAAGATTCCTTATTCAGTCTTCCTGCCTCCTTTTACCGACAGCCAAATAACTGCCGATTTTCAATTCTACACCGTTCTTGCTCCTGAGTTGGAGAAGGTTCTTGCTCCTTTGTTGCCCGATGCAATCTCTCAGCGTGTAGAAACTGGCGAAGAAGAACTTGAAAACTATATCGTTGGCCTCTTAAATCTGCGCGGCTTTTTACCATACGAAGTATTTATCGAAATAATCAAATCAAAAAACAGCGATTTATCGAAGTTGATTCCATTGTGTGAGCGATTCCAGCATCTTGTTACGAAATGCGAGAATGGCGACCAAGCGGTAACATCACCTTTTGCTTTTTATGTTAATCTTAACCCGTTTGACGGCAACCAAGTTGACCCCACCATTAACGAGCCAAAGAAATTTACCGACCGGGAAATATATAAAGCCGCTATAATGCCTTATCCCGAAATTGGAGGGAAAACATATACCAAATTAAAAAACGCATTAGCCAAGTGTAAAAAAGACTCAGATAAGATAAAGGACAATATTCTCGATATTTGGCTTAACAAACAGGAAGAGGATTTTACTATTCCTATGCTTCTACAAAGCATCGATATTAAACCCGAGCAGGTTGAAACATTTATACCTGTTCTCTTTGACTATCTTAATGCTATACCGTTCTGGCGCTTTAAGGGTTTTTCCTCAGAAGAGATGATGCAGATGCGACCGCCCCTAATGGGAACCAGACCTAACATAACAATAGGTCCTAACTTGCGTGCCGCCGGTATCCAATCTTTTGAGCAACTTCAAGAAATAGCTGAGCGCGGCGAGCCGATGCCACCGATTCCCTGTGCCATCAAAGTGGGTCGTAATGACCCGTGCCCGTGTGGCTCCGGGAAAAAGTATAAACACTGCTGTGGCCGCTAACCGTCCTAAAGCCCATAGCCTAAAAAATCGCGACCACTTGAGGCTAAGAGCAGTTCAATTTAAGGTTGAACCAATTATCTTCACTCTACATTAAAAGCCGGTTCAACAATGATATCACCAATGAAGTAATAAAATATAAAATATGCCTCATTCGTTCCACGATTTCTTCATACTCAACAATGAAGTCAGACTCCGCTATGAGTCAGACGGTGGCTGCGTGAGCCAAGTTTCGAGGATTGTCCGAGGAAGAATAAGTGTTATTTTGAATGCCGTGGTGCTGATGCTTTTCTTGTGGGTCATAGTTTCTTGTTCTGATTCAAAAGAGCAGGAGGTGCTTAATCATGTCGAATCAATTATTGAACAGCATCCGGATTCGGCTTTGACATTACTTCGGGGAGTGGATAAGGCTTCACTGGACTCGGATAAGGAGCGAGCCCGATACGCACTCCTTATGTCGATGGCTCTCGATAAGAACTATATCGACACGACTACTTTTGATGTCATTCAACCGGCCATAGACTACTATCTCGATAGAGACAAGGGCACGCCAGATGATAAACTTAGGACATACTATTATCAGGGACGCATATTTGACAATAGAAAGGATTGGGACAATGCCTTTAACTGCTTCGCCAAGGCTTTGGACAATACACAAGGGGTAATCGACTCATTATGTATAGCCCGAACTCTCGTTGCGCAAGCCGGATTATATAGTAGCCTTTATGACTTCACATCATACACAAATTACCATCTAAGAGCTGCAAATATCTATAAAAAATATTCATATAAGGACTATGAATTTGATTGTCTGCTAAATGCATTTAACGGCGCAAATGTAATGAACGATAAATCGCTTGCAGACAGCATACTTAATCTTTGCTCTTCGTTTTCTTCACTTGATGAATCCCAACGGCAAATTCTCAATAGGCATAAATTGTCTTATCTTGCCAACCTTGGAACTAAAAAAGAGTTGTCTGAGTTTGTCCGTAAGCAAAAAGTTAATTTCTACGATGTAAATGGACTACTTAACCTTGCTTTTGCGTATAATAAACTGAGTGACAACACAAAAGCAAAACAGTTTCTTGATGATGTGCATGATGTCGGCGTAAATTTTGACACTCTGAAATATCAAGCGATTTTGATCACTGTTCTAAGGGACCTAGGTGATTATAAACAAGCATTTTTGACTTATTGGGATTATTCTCATAAAACCGACTCTATATATAGCATCCAATTTGAGCGTAAACAAAAATTTATAGAGGAAAAACATGATTTAGAGCTTAAGGCGCAAGAGACAGTGAGGCAAAAGAGTCAAATTATATGGTGGAGCATAAGCATAGGTTTATCCTTCTGTATTATAATACTTGCTTATTCTTTATATGTAAAGAGAATAAAAATGGAACACACCCATGATTTGCTCAAGATTAAGAATTTACAAGACAGTCTTTTTGAAAGGGACAAGCAACAGGAAGAAATATCAAGAAAGATTGAGAGCTTGTTTAGTACACGGTTCAAGCTGCTCGATGGACTTGCATCGTCCTATTTTGAATGTAAGGAGACCGATCAGGAACAAAAGCGCATCTATGCTGAGGTCAAGAATTCGATTGTCGATTTCAGTTCCGATGCGACAACACAAGAGTTGAACGATGTTGTCAACGGATATAAGAATGGCCTGATGGATAATTTCAAGGCTGACTATCCGAAGCTTTCAGCTTCCCAATATCGTCTCGCCCTTTATCTTTTCTGCGGATTCTCGCTGTCATCAATCAGTATCTTCATCGATTCCGATTTGCGCAATATCTATGTCTATAAATCCCGCCTAAAATCCATAATCGCCAAAGGGGAATCGCCCCGGAAAGAGGAATACCTCAGATATTTCGCCTGATTCGTAGTCATGTAAGGCGATGTAAGATTTTAATTTTCGTCACACCTGAATATCAATACCTTATATCTGTTGATGTAAGGTATTGTAGTTTGCAGTCTGCTATATCTTGCGTAATTTTGCGATATTAAAACCAACCAAAAATCATATTGAAATGAAAAAAATTTTATCTCTCATTCTTGTAATGATCGCAGTAACACTTCCTGTGTTTGCTCAGGAATCAACAAGCAGCTCATCGACCATGACAGCTCAAACACCCATAGAAAAATCTCTTATCCCCTTATATATTGAGGCGTCTCTTGATGTCTCTACCCCTTATAAGGGAAGCCTCCCATTTGAGCAGACACTTGATGTTAACTATGCAATTAAACGCTTTTCTATACATGCCTTGTGCTCAAGCAACTTCATTCTTCCTAAAGACGGGGAAACAAAAGCCTACAACAGAACTGTCAATTTAGGCGGAGGCGTCGGATTTGAATTATTTCCAAGAGACGTTAACGATCGTAATATCTTTGAAGCAAGAGCAACAGTTACTACAAGTCTGGGAACCAATAATTTCAAAAACACGTCATATAGAATAGGTATTAACTGGTACACTCATGGTTCAACAAAGCGGCTCTCACCAATTATTGGAGTAGGATATAATATCAAGACTTTTGCCAACACCAACACACATACATACCATGGCATGTATCTTTCTTTTGGCGTAAGATTCTAACATCTTTATAGGTATCAACTTTCTTATATGAGATTCTTACTATTAGTATCCCTAATGATAACAATTGCTGCGGGAAGGGCGGAATCACCTTTTCTCCATGAATTGAAGGCTATTAACATAACGACAAATCGTCCTATACCCTATCATACACTACGATTGCATCCACATAACAAAGTCATTCTTGCCAATGAAGATGGATCCGTGTTTATTGATACCACTCAAATTTCATCCTCTGATTCGTTATCTATTTCGTGTTTAGGGTATTCTCCAAAAACGATTCGCATAGATTCAATTAAGTCTATCAATATTCCTACCATCATAACCCTAAGTCCAAAAATTTGTCAATTGCAGGAAGTACTTGTCATACCTCAATTAAATCTCAAAGAAAAAACAATAGGAAAAAAACACTCATCTGGATTAGCAAATATACCTTTTCAAGAACGAAAAGGGTCTCATATCGGCTTTATTGTGACAAATGAGAAAAAACAGACTTGGCTTAAAGAAGTGGGCTTCTTCATAAACGAAAATCCTAACAAACTTCAAGTAATGAATTTTCGAGTAACAATCTATGAGTTCGATAAAATTTCAGGGCATCAATCATCAGAATTTCGACCAATAATAGGGTCTGATTTTATCATTCACTATGATGAAACCCTTATCTCAAATAATAAATTTTGTTTCCAACTCAATAATCCAATTCTATTACCCACGCACGCATTAATAGGGATAGAATTTCTTGATGATATGAACGGTCAAATTATTCCATTTAGAAACAATATCTTTGGTAAAAGCATATGGTCTAAATCAATTAATTCTGACTTTTGGGTTAAACTTCCTATTGCGACTCCGTTTTTCCTTAAATTTTTAGAACAATAGTTCGATTTATGCACAACTGACTATCCTTCTTTTTTATGGTGTATAAATACAAAATTTGACAAGCGAAAACTAAAGAACTGCGCAAAATACCATGGAGAGTGCTATTTGGGTGAAATTTTTGGGGGGGAGTGAACTGTTTTTGCTTATTGTAGGTTACTTATGTAGAGTTTCTAATAATCATTCATTATGTTGCAAGAAAATTCTACAAAGAATACTATATATTCTCGGTTTAAGGCTCGGGTCGAAACGATGCCCGATGCTCTCGCTATTGTCGAGGATGTTCGCTCCGTGACTTTCGGCCAACTTGACGCGTTGGTAAACAGCATTTTAGCCCGATTTGTCAACAAGGGATATATGGCGATTGGCATCTGCATGTCACACGGTATCAATCAAATAGCGGCGATGCTTGCCGTGTTGAAGAGCGGGGCGGCCTACATACCGGCCGAGCCGTCGCTCCCCGTGGCGCGTCGTGATTACATGATGAATATGGCGGGAGTGGAACTTGTTATCACCGACGACTTCTGCCGTGACCCTCACGCGGTAAAGGACTTTCCCGACCAGTCTACTCAAAGCGGGGTTGCCTATGTTCTTTTCACGTCGGGCACATCCGGCAAACCCAAAGGCGTTGTCGTTGAAAATCACTCGGTTGTGAACTATGCCCGTGCGTTTGGCCGCGAAATGGAGGTCGGGCCAGGCGACGTAATGCTTCAGTACTCGATTTGCTCATTTGACATCTTTGTTGAGGAAGTTTTTGCATCCCTTCTTAATGGCGTTGCTCTCGCAATTCCCTCAAAGGAGATACACGATGGTTCGCTCGACAATCTGATGGCTTTTTGCCGTCGCCGCGGCGTGACAATCATCGACGGCTTCCCTTATCTCGTTGCCGATATAAATCATCAATCGGAATTGTTACCTTCATCTGTTAGATTGATAATCAGCGGTGGAGATGTCGTTCGTGCCAATTACATATCCCATCTTCGCGACCGTGGTATCAAAATCTACAATACCTACGGCCCGTCGGAGACGACAGTTTGCTCCAACTACTATCGCATCGACAACGCTGAGCCTCTGGCCGACGGCACCTTCCCCATCGGCCACGCCGTCGACGGAGTCCAAGTCGCCATTCTTGACCCGGACCTCAACCCGGTTCCCGACGGTGAGACGGGTGAAATATGTATCACCGGCGAGGGCGTTGCACGCGGTTATTTGGGCAATCCGCCTGAGCAAAAGAATTTCGTCACATTGCCCGACGAACGGAAGATGTTCCGCAGTGGCGACATGGGCTATCGACTGCCCGACGGTAACTTGGTTTTTCTACACCGCCGCGACGAGCAAGTGATGATACTCGGCCGACGGGTTGAACCCGAAGAAGTAGAGAATGTGCTCAACCAATATCCGGGCATTGACCGAGGCGCCGTCCGCGCGCTAAAGGATGAAGCCGGGCTTCATTTCCTTGTTGCCTATCTCGAGAAAAATGACTACTTTAGCCTCGCCGATTTCAAGCACTTCCTTGCCGAACGTCTTGTCGACTTCATGGTCCCCGAGTTTTTCGTTGCCATGAAATCAATACCCCTCAATCAACACGGCAAGGTCGACACCCGTGCTTTGCCGAAAATTCTGAAAGACAAGACCTACTGATGGAACTCGAAATAATTCAAATACATAATCTCGCCCAATTGCTCGCATGGCGTGCCGAAGTTATTGAAAATGTTTTTGGTATGACACCCGACGCAACGCTTATGCAAGCCAATGAAGCCTATTACCGACAGCATACTCCGTCGGGTGAACACGAGGCATACATTGCTCGATGTGATGGTGTTGAGGCCGGTTGTGGCGCAATTTGCTACACTGCCGAACTACCCTCTCCCGACAATCCTTCAGGACGTTGCGCCTACTTGATGAACATTTATGTTCGTGCTCCTTTCAGAATGAACGGTCTGGGGCATCTCATCGTTAAACATCTGATTGTCAAGGCTCGCGGGCGCGGTTGTGACAAAATTTATCTTGAAACAACCGACGCGGGACGCCCGATTTACAGCGAACTTGGTTTTGAAGACATGACAAATATGATGAAACTCAATGATACACAACATCAACGTTAGCGACTTGACGGTATCAATCGTCATTCCGGACGGTCTCACAAAGCCGGCCGAAACCATCTTATATATGATTTATCCCAGTATGGTTGGCTTTCCCGACAACTGGCTTGACACGCATGCTAATCGGTATGAGACACCGATAGCGGTTGTCTACGTTCCTGCCGACCGTTGGAACGACTATCTGACACCATGGCCCGAACCGGGTGAGACAAAAGATGCTCAGCCGTTTGCAGGCTTAGCGTCTCAATTTCTCGACGTTATCGGTGGTGAGGTCATCCCCGCCTGTGAAGCATTGATAAAACCGGCCAATGAATTCAGTCGGCAACTCCTCGGCGTCTCCCTGTCAGGGCTTTTCACCCTCTGGCAATGGCCCGGATGTAACCTCTTTGAGTCAATAGCCTGTCTGTCAGGGTCTTTTTGGTATGCCGGGTTTGTCAAATGGTTTGAAACACAGAAACTCGACAAACGCAAAGGCAATGCTTATTTCCTTCTCGGCGAAACAGAACCTCGAGCCCACATCGTTGCCTACCGTAGCGTTGGTGTTAACACCGAGGCGATTGTAGAACGACTTAAAGCCTCCGGCATCCCTACCACATTCCAATGGGTTCCGGGCAATCACTTTGCCAACCCGCTCGGTCGCGCTGAGTTGGCGTTGAGTCATCTGCTCGGTTCTGACGGTTAACATAGAACCGGGACAAAAAATTCAGAGCCAAATTAGGCTTAGGAGCGACATTTTTATT
>JAFLTK010000224.1 GCA_022511505.1 Muribaculaceae bacterium | reverse complement strand
TATCGCGTCCCTACCGGTTGTTTTGCGAGCCGGGTACGCGATTTGTAGGGACGCACGGCCCGTGCGTCCACGTTTTAACATACCGTTGGATTGCATTTCTGCCGCGTAGGGTTAAATTTTGTTAAGCAATAGGAATAATCGCACCACAAGTGTTATAAAAGCAAAGACAAAATTAAAGGACTCTTAAAAATATTGTGTTATGAAACTCTTAGTCGTTTTAGCTATTATTTGTGCGATTGTTGCCACAGGTTTATTAATCCTGACATGCTTTGTCAGCGGTGGCACCCTTGTTTACACTTCTATCGCAGCCGGTTTGGCCCTGCTCGCCTTCATCCTGTTGCTTGTTGGCTACACAACCAAAAACAAGGTCTAACGAGGAAACGCGCCGACAGCCCGTCTTACTGATCCACGTTAACATAACACACATCGGGGACCATGCCTTCAGGCACAGTCCCCGATGTGTGTTATGCTTTCTCAAGCCAGAGATTCTCTTGACACTGTGAAACTCGAAATATAAGCTCGGGTTGAAACGTTACAAAACCTTAAATATCTGTTAAAAAACATAAACTCGCGTCGTCAAAATAGGTGTTTTAGAGTAGAATATAAGTGTTTTAGGTCAAAAGTAGCAACTTTGTGTAAAAAATATTTTATTCTTCCAAAAAAAATGCTTTACTTTGCAGTCGCAAAATGAAATTTTACTAATCAAAAAACGATAAAAACTATGTCAGAAATTGCATCTCGCGTAAAGGCTATAATCGTTGACAAACTTGGTGTTGACGAGGCTGAAGTAACCGAAACCGCAGAATTCACAAAGGATCTTGGCGCTGATAGCCTCGACACTGTAGAACTCATGATGGAGTTTGAGAAGGAATTTGGTGTTCAGATTCCCGACGATCAAGCTGAAGGCATTAAGACTGTAGGCGACGCTATCGCTTACGTTGAGGCCCAGGAGAAGTAAAAAAGAACAATATCACCGACGCGGTGTCGAGCAAGATAATAAACGCTTGTCGGCTCCGCGTTGGTTTTATTTGTTGAAAAAACTGCTGCCGGCATCCAATCAACGAGAAAAATATCAATCCCTTGCCGAGGCAGTATTATCGACGGGCGTGAAGTGTAGTCATTTCATTCCCCGCATTTTGCTATATATAAGCACACTCCTATCTCTCCACCACGTAATGTAATTCAACACACGCAAGCCAATTGGTACAGTTGTCAACGATGGTCATCATAGACTACAACAACATCAACAACAATGACAATACCCTGAGCCCGGCTTGCTGAACTTCAATAATATTATTTGCAATGGAATTAAAGAGAGTTGTAATCACCGGCCTTGGTGCTATCACCCCGCTTGGCAACGACGTTGAGACGACGTGGAAAAACGCGCTTGACGGAGTCAGCGGAGCCGGTCCTATCACCCACTTTGACGCGTCGCTTTTCAAGACCCAATTCGCCTGTGAGGTAAAGGGTTTCAACGCTGCCGACCATTTTGACCGCCGCAAGATGCGCCAACTCGACCTCTATGCCCAATATGGCATCGTGGCCGCCCGTCAGGCTATCAATGACTCGGGTCTGCTCGCCGAGGGCAACTCGACCAACCTCGACCGCGTTGGTGTCATCGTTGCCGCCGGTATCGGCGGTCTGCACACCTTTGAGGAAGAGGCCGGCTACTATGCTTGCAATGCCGACAAAGGCCCCAAATATAACCCCTTCTTCATCCCCAAGATGATTGCCGACATCGCCTCGGGTCACATCTCGATGGAATATGGTTTCCACGGCCCCAACTATGGCACGGTATCGGCTTGTGCATCGTCCAACAACGCCATCATCGACGCCTTCAACCTGATTCGTCTCGGCAAGGCCGACGCTATCGTTACCGGCGGCGCTGAGGCTGCAATCTTCCCGGCCGGCGTTGGCGGTTTCAACTCGATGCACGCTCTGTCGACCCGCAACGACAGCCCCGAGACAGCATCTCGTCCCTTCAGCAAGTCGCGTGACGGCTTTGTCATGGGCGAAGGCTCGTCGGTCCTCGTCCTTGAGGAACTTGAGCATGCTCTTGCTCGCGGTGCCAAAATCTATGCCGAGGTTGCCGGCGGCGGTCTGTCGGCCGACGCCCACCACCTGACTGCCACCCACCCCGAAGGCCTTGGCGCAAAACTCGCCATGACCAACGCCCTCGAGGATGCCGGCATGAAGCCCAAAGACATTGACTATATCAACGTTCACGGCACCTCAACCCCCGTGGGCGACATCTCTGAGGTCAAAGCCATCGTTGACGTGTTTGGCGACCACGCCCACAAACTCAACATCAGCTCGACCAAGTCGATGACCGGCCACCTGCTCGGTGCTACCGGCGCTATGGAGGCTATGTTCAGCACCCTTGCCGTGCTTAACGACGTTGTGCCCCCCACTATCAATCACGCCGACGACGATGAGGACCCCGAAATTGACTACACCCTCAATTTCACTTTCAACAAGGCTCAGAATCGTCCCGTTAACGCCGCGCTATCAAACTCGTTTGGCTTCGGCGGTCACAACGCTACCGTTATCGTCAAGAAATACAAAGCCTAATCGGCTTCAACGATACCCAATAACGACTGGGCGCGCCATCAGTGGCGCGCCCAGTCGTTATTTTAGCGATTCATCTCGGGGATAAATTTTTGTCCCCGGTATGAGCGGTTAGCGGTCGACGCGGATGAAGTTGCCGGCCGTGTCAAACTTGATGTCGACGCCTGTCGAGAGGTCTACGTCATAGCCGCGACGGTCTTTCTCGATGCCGATAACGCGAGCCTTGGCATGGTTGGCCTTGACATAGTTCTGAATGGCAGCGGGGACAAATGCGGCGGGAACAGCCTTGCCACGTCCAACCTCAACGGCAGTCCAGTTGCCGGAGGCGTCAAACTCAACGAATTTCTTGAGTGTGAACGAACCGTTTTTG
>JAFLTK010000223.1 GCA_022511505.1 Muribaculaceae bacterium | reverse complement strand
GTTGCCTACAACTCGCTCCATAGTTTTGACCAGGTCATCAACATGCACGACCAGGCATCTGACCTCTACATGGAGAAAGAACCCACCAAAGGTGGTGACTTCAACACATTCGAGCTCAACTCTGAGAACGGTGATGTGAAGAACTATTATACCAACGGCTACAAAGGTATCAACAACGCCAACTGCTACCTTTTCTATGCCGGCGAAGGCACTAAAGAAGCCGACGAAATGATTTTCCTCCGCAGCTACTTCTACTATCTGCTGACCCAGCAGTTTGGTGCTGTTCCCTACGTTAAGGAATATATCAACACGGCCGAACGCGTTTATCCCCGCGTACCCCTCGATGAAATCTACCCCGACCTGATTGCCGACCTTACCGAGGTTTACAACGCCGGTCGCCTTCCCGCTACCGACCACACCGGCCGCGCCTCCAAGCAGGCCGTCGCCGCCCTCCTCGCCAAGATTACTCTTGCCGCTGCATGGGACCTCGACGTTGACATGACCGACTCTAAGACCGGTGCCTACAACGTTAAGTCGACCGCTCGCTTCAAAGAAGCTGCCGCTTGGGCCGAAAAAGCCATCAACGGCGTTCAACTGACAATGTCATTTGACCAGAAGTGGGCCTTCAACAATCAGGAGAACAACGAGGAAATCTTCTCGGTACACTATGACCGCAACAGCGTTCCTACCGACGTCCTCACTTCAGGCCACTCACTCCAGAACCACTACACTTGCTACTTCGGTAACAACGTTGCCGTTGGTCTGAAAGGTATGTCAAGCGGTGGTGACAACCTCCTCTCTGTTAAGAAAGGTTGGCAACTCTTTGAAAAGGGTGACGAGCGCTTCGCCGGTACCTTCATGACTACCTACTATAACTCAGAAGTTAAAGACGGTACTGCCGCTTGGGGCGATCAGGGTTACATGGCATTCTACAACTGCGACGCAGCTAAACTCGCCGGCATGCCCATCGCCTATCAGGTATTCCCCTACTACATGACCGAAGCCGAGTGTGAAGCATGGCTGACAGCCCACAAAAATCAGACCGTTAAGCTCGCTGGCTACGGTACACAGACTCCCAAGGCTGTTCGCCTCCACCCCGACGGTGTAACCGTATGGTCATTCAACGCCGACGGCTCTTTCTCCAAGTCTTCTCAGGACCCCTACACCTTCTCTAACGTAGGTGGTGGTTACAACGGTATCTCCGTTCGCAAGTGGGACGACCCCCAGTCAGGTCAGGTTCAGCGTGACAACGACTATCGCAACATCGTTCTCTTCCACGTATCCGATATGTACCTCACCGCTGCCGAGGCTTACCTCCTCGCCGGTGACGAAGGTCAGGCTCTCGCCAAGGTTAACGCCGTTCGCGACCGCGCTAAGGCTCCCCACCTCAACAGCTTCGGCGCCTACGACCCCGACTATGGCCGCAACCTTGCCCTCCGTCCCCTTGACCTCATCCTCGATGAGTATGGCCGCGAGTGCTACGCCGAGATGCGCCGCTTCCACGAACTCCGCCGCACAAAACAGCTCGTGCGCTACAACCTCGAGTTCTCTGACGCTCTCATCGCCGGCTACCAGTCAATTTGTGGCATCGGTGGTGCTGAAAAGTGGTATCGCCCCATTCCTTCCGACGAGTTCAACCAGAACATGGGTCTTGACCTCGCTACCGACCAGAACCCCGGTTTTTAATCTCTTAATTTAGACAATTACAATGAAAAAGATAATTTTTGGCCTCCTTGCCATCCTTGCATTGAGCATCTCTTCCTGCAAGGAGTCTGTTGAGATCGTTGACCCGGGTCAGCAGACCGACATCGCCGGCAAACTCTACGGAACCTACACCGGCACATGGAGCATCGTTGAGGGTACAAACGACCCCGTTGAAACCGATGGTACCGTTACCGTTGGCACTCCCCAATATGATGATTTCTACGGAACTCCCCAAACCTACTACAACGTGTTCCTCGACATCGTCAGCACATCAGCCAACGCCGCCTACGCGCTCAACGTTCCCGGCGTAGCAGCCAACGTCACTCCCACCTACGCCCTCTTCAACGGTACTCAGACCAACGCTCTTGAGACTCCGTTCACCGGCTCATTTGACCCCACTGCCGGCACAATGACCCTCACTTTCAGCAAGGCTGTTAAAGATGGTCGTGCCACCAAGATGTTCTATTTCACCTTTAGCGGTCGCAAATAATCAACATCCCCATACCTAAAGAAAGAGGCGTCCCACTCCCGGGGCGCCTCTTTTTATTCATCTCCCCTAAATCACCTTCGTGACCGGTAGGGACGCGACTTGTCGCGTCCGCATAGCCGGGGATATTCAACACGCTACCCGTGGACGCGACATGTCGCGTCCCTACAAATTTTCATCTAAACTATCCCGGTTTTTTATGCTGTAAAACATATTTTTACTCATTTCAAAGCGATTTTTAAAAATTTTCAAACTTTTTTCATTAAATATTTTATTTATTCCAAAAAAAATCCTTACCTTTACACACCAAAATTTTTTAATCCTTAAAACTAACACTTATGCGTAAATCATTACTCTGTCTTGCTTCTCTCGCAGTTGCTTTCTCGGCTTCTGCTGCTGTTGAAGTTGTCTTCATGCAGGCTGAAAACTTCGGTCTCGGTGACGGTCCCACCCTCGACGACAACACTCTTCTTGCTGAAGGTGAAAGCGTAAACTTCTACTACTATCACGCTGACCAGGCTTCTGCCCAGAACTGCGACTTCAACGGTTGCAAGCAAATCATGGTCAACGGTGAGGAAGTTACTCTCGTTCCCGGTATCGGTGGCAACACCAATGGCGTTTGTAACCTCGTTGACGGTCCCTCAACCGGTTGCATGTACCGCTTTGAAATTAAGAAAGACGGTTGGTTGATTGTTCCTTCTAAGATTTCTTCTAACAAGAACTTCTATGCTTACGAAGGTCTCGTAGGCGAGGCTCCCACTGCTATGGCC
>JAFLTK010000222.1 GCA_022511505.1 Muribaculaceae bacterium | reverse complement strand
GTCGCGCCCAAGGCTGGTATACCATGGCTCTTATTGAAATTCTCGACCGTCTTCCCGAAGACCATCCCCGCCGCGGCGAGGTTATCGAACTGCTCCGCAAGGACCTTGACAATATCATCAAATGGCAAGACAAGGATAGCGGCGTTTGGTATCAGGTTATGGACTCGCCCGACCGCGAGGGCAACTACAAGGAATCGACCGCATCGTCGATGTTTGCCTACGCTCTGCTGAAAGCCTACCGCAAGGGCTACCTCGGCGCCAAATATCGCGACGCCGGCATCAAGGCCTATCGCGGCATCATCAACAATTTTATCCGCGTCAACCCCGACAGCACCATCTCGCTGACCAACTGCTGTGCCGTTGCCGGCCTTGGCCCGGGTCTGAGCGATGCAATCAAGGCTGTTGCCCCCAAGACAAAAGAAAACCGTCGTCGCGACGGCTCCTACGAGTATTATCTAAGCGAGGAAGTTCGTGACAACGACGCCAAGGGCGTCGGCCCGTTCATCTGGGCGTCGCTCGAGATGGAACAGCTTGGTTATGACGTAGATAACATCAACAAGCCCATCAACCGTCAGGCCGTCGTCTCACGCAACAACCCGGTTGTCAACGAGGCCGACACGCTGGCTTCGCTGACCGTTGGCAACGGCAACTTTGCCGTCACTGTCGACGTCACCGGCCTTCAAAGTTATCCCGCCGAGTATTCCAACGGCGTACCCTTGACCACGATGAGCGACTGGGGCTGGCACTCGTTTGCCAACGTTGACAACCTCGAGCATGCCGAGACCACCCGCGAGATGGACCTTGGCCACGGCCACAAAGAGGTCTATGCCGTTGAATACAAGCAAGGCGGACGCCAGCAACAGGCTACCGATTTTTTTCGAATTAACCCCCACCGTCTGAACCTGGGCAATATCGGTCTCGAACTGAAGGACGCCAACGGCAATCAGATTGCGCTCAACAACTTGACCGACATCCATCAGGAGCTCCTCCTGTGGGACGGCAAGATTGAGAGCCGCTTCAACGCCGACGGCACCGGTGTGGAGGTTACTACCGCTTGCATGCCCAAAAGCGACTGCCTCTTTTCGCGCATCCACAGCGAACTTCTCCCCGAAGGTCGCGCCGCTGTAACGTTCAAATTTCCTTACCCGACGGGGCGCCACTCTGACGACGCCAGCGACTGGAACGCCAACGACCGCCACTCGTCAAAAATCGTCAAGACCGGCGACCGTTTCGCCGTCATTGAGCGCACGCTCGACGATGTGCGCTACTATGTCAACGTACAGTGGGAAGGCAACTGCTCGCTCGCCCCGCGTGGCGACAACGAGTTTGTGCTCACCACCACCGACCCCGTGCTGACATTTGCCGCCGAATATGCCACCAAGCCCTACGAAAAGAAAGGCGACTCGTATGCCTACGACCAGGCCCACAAGGCTCTGCTCAAATACTGGCCGTCGTTCTGGAACTCGGGCGCAATGGTCGACTTCAGCGAGTGCACCGACCCCCGCGCTGCCGAACTCGAGCGTCGCACCATCCTGTCGCTCTACCTGACTGCCCTCAATGCTTCGGGCAATGTCCCCCCCCAGGAAACCGGCTTGACCTACAACTCGTGGTTTGGTCGTCCCCACCTCGAGATGACATGGTGGCACGCCGTTGACCACTCGTTGTGGAGTCGTCCCGGCGTTCTTGCAGGCATGCTCGACTGGTACAAAAATGTGGCCTTCGTTCCCGCAAGCGCTATCGCCGGCCGTCAAGGCTTTCGCGGCGTGCGCTGGATGAAGATGACCGACCCCGAGGCCGGCGAGGCTCCCTCCAACACCGGCAGTTTCCTCATCTGGCAACAGCCCCACTTTATCTACATGGCCGAGGAAATCTACCGCAACAACCCCACCGCCGAGACCCTCGAGCGCTATGGCGACCAGGTTGAGGCTACCGCACAGTTTATGGCCGATTATGCCGCCGCTTGTGCGCCTAAAAAGGGCAATATAAAACTCTTCGGCCAGACCTCAATGCAAGAGTCAATGTCAAAGGATTTCAGTTACTACCACCCCTTTGAACAGGCCTACTGGAAATATGGTCTCGAAAAGGCACAGCAATGGCGCGAGCGTCGCGGCTTGGAGCGCAACGCCGAGTGGGACGCCCTCATCGGCCGCATTGCCCCTCTTGCCGAGGCCAACGGCATCTATGCCTCCGGCATGCCCGTCAAGGCATTTGACAAGAAAGCAAAGTCTACCGGCTTTGACCCCTACGTTTCTGCGGCCCTCAAAGGCTCGCAGACAATCTCGGCCGAGGACTTCGCCCTCAAGTCGCGCAGCGACCACCCCGCAGTTCTCGGCGCTTGCGGTCTGCTACCCGACATGGGACTGTATGACAGCGCCAAGATGTCGGCCACGCTCGACTATGTCATGAACAATTGGAACTGGGGCACGACATGGGGCTGGGACTACGGCATGATTGCCATGGCAGCAGCTCGCCTCGGTCGTCCTGACACTGCCCTCGAGGCATTGCTCATCGACAAAGGAAAGAACACCTACCTTATCAATGGGCACAACTTTCAGGAACCCAAACGACTGCGCATCTATCTGCCCGGCAACGGCAGCCTCCTTGACGCAGTAGCGGCAATGTGTGCCGGTTGGGACGGATGCAAAGATGTACTCAACCCCGGTTTCCCAAAAGACGGCACATGGAACGTCCGTTGGGAAGGACTCAACCGCATGCAGTAGAAAACATCCTTTAGATGCTATAGCCCAACGGCTGCAGGTTTCTCAACCTGTCGCCGTTGCTATTTCAATGGAGTCATCAGATTTATCGCTGGCGCGAGGTGTGCGGCGATGCACGTCACGAGGAGGTACACCTACTCGCAGGGTAGCAGACGCGCTGAGCTCCTTCCGGTCGTGAGGTGTGATATCAACCCGCCGGGATGGTTAGAGTGCCGTGGAACGGCACTGCTTTTCCTAACCCCACACGAGCGAGCGAAGCGAG
>JAFLTK010000221.1 GCA_022511505.1 Muribaculaceae bacterium | reverse complement strand
TATTGCCCAATGAAAACTATTGAGTTAAACATTGACAACGTCCTCGGAACAGTGAAACTCGAGGACATCAAAGCACTTGACGCAGCGGGAGCCGAGGCTCTCGCCAAAGTTGAAGAAGGAACCGGCGCCGGCGCCGACTTCCTCGGATGGGTAAACCTCCCCGCCGAACTGACAACCGCCGAACTTGACGAGCTCGCCCAGACCGCAGCTGAACTGCGTCGCGACTGTGAAGTTGTCGTTGCAATCGGTATTGGCGGCAGTTATCTTGGCGCCAAGGCCGTCATTGAGGCTCTCAGCGACACCTTTGAAGCCCAGCGTCCCGCAACCCTTGGCAATCCCAAAGTAGTATTTGCCGGCCAAAACATTGGCGAGGATTATCTCTTTGAACTTCAGCAATATCTTGCCGACAAGAAATTTGGCATCATCGTCATCTCCAAGAGCGGTACAACCACCGAGCCCGCCATCGCCTTCCGCCTGCTCAAAGCCCAGCTCGAGCAGCAACTCGGCGTCGACGAGGCCCGTCGCCGCATCGTTGCCATCACCGACGCCCGTCGCGGCGCCCTGCGCCAACTCGCAACCGAAGAAGGCTACAAGACATTTGTCATCGCCGACAACGTTGGCGGTCGCTTCTCGGTGCTGACCCCCGTAGGCCTGCTCCCCATCGCCGTTGCCGGCCACGACATCCACGCCCTCGTTGAAGGCGCGCGACAGATGCAGGACGCCACCAAGGCTGCCGATGCCTCCAACCTCGCCCTCTGCTATGCCGAGACTCGCAACGCCCTCTATCGCGCCGGCAAAAAAATCGAAATCCTCGTCAACTACAACCCCAAACTCCACTTCTTTGCCGAGTGGTGGAAACAACTCTACGGCGAGAGCGAAGGCAAAGACCACAAAGGCATCTTCCCCGCTGCCGTTGACAACTCTACCGACCTCCACTCCATGGGACAGTGGATTCAGGACGGCGAACGCACCATCTTTGAAACCGTCATCACCGTTGCCGAGCAGCAGCACACCGTCGTAATCCCCACCGACGACGCCAACCTCGACGGCCTCAACTATATCGCCGGACGCCGCGTTGACGAAGTCAACAAGATGGCCGAACTCGGCACACGCATTGCCCACGTTGACGGCGGCGTGCCCAACCTGCTTATCACCCTCCCCGCCCTCAAGGAGGTCTACCTCGGCCAGTTGATTTACTTCTTCGAGAAAGCCTGCGGCATCAGCGGCTACATCCTCGACGTCAACCCCTTCAACCAGCCCGGCGTTGAAGACTACAAGCGCAACATGTTTGCCCTCCTCGCCAAGCCCGGCTACGAGAAAGAGACCGAGGCAATCCGCGCCCGCCTGAAATAACACCCCGCTCCCTCATTTTCGCGCTTACGCGCTCACATTAACTCAAATCAGAGACTCACACTCGATTTGAAATAACGTGAGCGCGTAAGCTATAAATATTTGTATAATAAACACCTACAACAAACCTGCTGTCGCCAAGTTTTTATCTGCAAGAGGTTTGTCGAAAGTGAGAATATCTGG
Source organism: Muribaculaceae bacterium (assembly GCA_022511505.1). Lineage (GTDB taxonomy): Bacteria > Bacteroidota > Bacteroidia > Bacteroidales > Muribaculaceae > HGM05190. Next base: position 1,449 of record JAFLTK010000221.1, on the reverse strand, counting down.
AAATGAATTCTCAACAAATAAAACAAAGGTTATACAATTTAAATATAAAGAAACCGAGAAAGGCTGAAGATACCATTCTCGGCTCGCAATATTAAGAACTTACACGTCAAAAGAATCTCGTTCTTTTTTAAGTGACTCATAAGATGCAAACATCTCGGCATCTTCACAGTCAAGCATTAGCTTGTCAAATTTGGCTCGGCTTTTAAAAGAACCGCGAGCACTTGCGGTGGCACGTACCAAGTCTGCTGTCTTATATCCGGTATGGAACGGAATGCTTACCCCATTTGTCATGGCAGAGAGCTCGCGATACCAAGCAGTGTCGGTGATGGTAACCGTATCGATCTTTATCTTCTTGTTAGCAGCTTTCTGCCCTTCAACACGCCAGTCGATATCATTTCCGACAACGCAATTCTCGTATGTATAGCCCAGAGGATGAGGATTGGCATCGGCAATTAGCAAAATTGTTTTTGTAGCATCCTCGCGCCATGGTGTTTCTTCAACAATCTTCTTCAACACCAGTTCATAGAATTCATCTCCGTCTCCTCCCGAGGTGTCTTTTGATTCCATCACAAACTTAATCAAGTCGTTCTCGTTGTTTGTGGGTTTGATAGACTGGTAAGCGTCTCCAAACTCCTGAGGATTTTTCATGTCACAATAATCCCCGAATGCCACGATCCCAAGACGTAGGTCCTCATTATCGGCAAAAAGTTCCGGAATAAGGTTTGCCACCTCCTTGCGGACAGCACCAATATATTGTGCCATAGAACCGGTTGTATCGAAAGCTATCACCATATCGAGTTTCCCGATATTCTTGGGCTTGATGTCTTCAAAGGCTTTTGTTTCTGTGGTAGCGTTGACGTGGATAGTCTCAGTCACTTCTACCTTTTTTGTTTTCTTAAACATATCTACTTGATTCTGGGGTTAGTATAATTATCTTGTGATGATAAGTTTGCGGTTGGGGTTGTCAATTTCGATGGAGCCGAGACGACCCAAGACAGATTGACCAAGGAGAAGCGGAGCTTTTTGGTTGCGGACTACAGAGGCTTTGACGTTTGAGAGTTTCAGGCCACCAAATTCTACTTCGCGAAGATTGATTATTGTACCTTCCGACACATCACCGTTGGCATCTACAAAGCGGCTGGTCCCCACGAAGTCATCTCGTTTCAAATAGCCATTTTTAAGCATGAAGTTAGCTTCGAGTTGCGAAATAGATACAGTTGAGGCTCCTGTATCGAATACAAACGTCAGCGGTAAATCATTTATGGAACATTTTACAGACGCGCAGCCATGTTCAGGCGTAAACGGCACCTCAATCTTGCCGGATTGGGACAGGACTTCGTTAGAAACGTCGTCGCCATTCTCATCGACAATTATCAATTCTGTAATTGTCGGCGGCTCAAATTGGTCTTTATGTTCGTTATAAAAATCTTTGAAGGCATCGGTTTCTCT
>JAFLTK010000220.1 GCA_022511505.1 Muribaculaceae bacterium | reverse complement strand
GCCTTAAGTTCCAATCTTGAAGTTGATATAAATTTACAGAATCTATTGGGACAGAGGTTGTCAGATATACTTTACTATCTGGAATATCGGTTTCTGCTGTATACGCGACAGCCAGAAGAGGAGCTCCAATTGCAACCCCAGCTCCTATTCCAGCGAGACCGACATCTGGTGATCCAGTGGCAAAACCAATACCTCCGACTAATGCCATTTCTCCTAAACCACCACCCCATCCAAAAATTTTTGAGAGCGCTGCTATTAATTCACCTTTTCTTTCAGCTCCAATCGTAAATGGTTCGTATATATAGTTATCTGAAATAATATCAACTCTTTGCGGAAGATTATTATGACGAACTTTATATTTAAATGGCAAAGTTATGTTTCGTAAATCAACAGTCTCTTTAGGGCCTATAGCTAGAATATCAACTATATCACCAGGATGTTCTGCTTCGATTGTTACAGTGGTGGAGCGCCCAAATCGAATGGTAGCGCAGGAACTGAGCATAAGCCCAACAAGTAGCGGAATGATTAACAAATAGTACCTCATGTTAAATATTTTCTCACGCAGCCCAAATGAGAATTTTGAATTAAAAAGCGTGGGCTGAATTACTACGTCTTCGAATGAAGGTCGTAGGAAACCCAAGATGCAGATGTAGGAATAGCAGCCCACGCTATGCGTGAGAACCGCTTGTTATCCTTGCATCTTTTGAAAATTTCCTACGTTTTCATTCGCAAGATAAGCAATACGCTTCTTTATAAAACATTTAGATATATAAAGTCAAAACCCTCTCCAGGGATTGACGTTGCAAATATAGAAAATTTTTTCTGAACCAAAAAATAAGATTAAAGGAGATTAAAGGAATCGTTTATATCCAAAATAGGTGTAAAAGCTGAGAGACGGCGAAGAAAATTGCCCGACTGAACGTAAAGATCGATAGCACCGGGTTACAGTTGAGGAGCGTCGGCGAAGATACTTGTAAATTTCTGCTGAAATATTAGGAGTTGACCTGTGTTTTGTTGCAATTTTTTTTAATACTATTTCTTGCATATACTCTTTTTATTCTCTACATTTGTAAATAAATAATTGAAGTCATGAAAAAGATTATTTCGATTCTTATTGCATTTATAATAATCTGGGGAGTTATCTCGGGATTAAGTTATATAGTGGGCCTAATCTTTGACAACGCGTTTCTACTGAACCGGTCAAACGTGCTTATCATCGGTTTCTCAGCCGCATGCGCCGGCATTTTCGCTCCAATCTTTGTTGCTCTCATCAACCGCTCATTCACAAATAAATAACTATACTAAGTAACTATAACCATTTACTATTTTTGTCAAATCGTTTGCGATATGGATGAGTATGATGATATGTCGATGTATAATGGTGACGCGGAGCATGATATGTGGGTAGATTTCACGTATCACCAAAATACGGGCGAACTCGACGAGCTTTTTGATGACGACGACAATAGTTTCGACCGGGATTGGAATGATGAATATTGACAACAACCTGAGGGCAAGTGGCTTATGAGTTTTTGGAAGTATCTTGGATTTGTGACGCTGATGGATAGGTTGTTTGGCCGCAGAACACAGCCACGCGTCTTTCCGCGTTCGTCTTACAGACGGCACAGTGACCTTGACGCGCGCTATGACCGTCTGTCAAGCCGCATTGACGAGCTTGAGGGAAGGCTTGACGAGCTTGATCCTGACTCGGAGCTGTATGAAGATTTAGATGATGAAATCGATTCGCTGCGCGACGACCTTTATGACCTTGACGACGAGCGATATAATGACGATGATGACTTTGACTACTATGATGATAATGGTAGTCTAGACAGTTATGACAGAGGCTATGGGTACGGCAACGATAATTCTTATGACGACGACTATTAACTGATTGATTATGAAACAGATTCTGTTATTTTTATTTATCTTACTACCTTTCTGTGTCAAAGCCCAGAAGGTATATTCAACTCGCTATGCCTATCAGGCTGATGTAAAGGTATATGTGGTCGACAAAGAATACAAAGCCGACCTTGTAGTGTATCGAACCGATTATTCCTACAATGCCAAGGCCAATGAAAATAAAGGAATTTGGTATTTTACCGACCATGAATATCAAGCCGACAAGAAAATTTTCTTTGTAGACCGTGAGTATCAGGCAGATATCAAGATTTTTTTCACAGATAGGCAATATCAAGCCGGATGGAAAAAGAATGACAAGAAATATATAATGTATTGATGACTATGGATAGGGTAGAGGCGGCGCAATTGCTTGATAAAGCGGCGCTTATTTGTGTGACAAAGCATCAAGGTCAACGCGACAAGACGGGGCGAGCCTATTTTCAGCACCCTATGAGGGTAGCGATGAGTTGCGAGACAGATAAAGAGAAAATGGTAGCGTTGCTCCATGACACAATCGAGGATACCGACGTGACAGCAGACTATCTTCTTGCCGAAGGTTTCCCGCAAGAGATTGTTGACGCAATCTTGTCGGTCACCAAGCGAGAAGGGGAGAGTTATGAGGATTTTGTCGTAAGGGCCAAGAAAAATCCTATTGGCCGCGCCGTTAAAATCCATGATCTCGAGGACAATCTTGACGTGATGCGTCTCGACAAGTTAACTCCTTCAATGGCTGAGCGTTTCAATAAATATTTGCGTGCATATCGATTTTTAACAACCGACAACGCCGAGGTAAACCCTTTGAATTAACAAACTCATGATTTAAGTGCCTGTTTCTAAACTTTTATAAGTTTGTTTTGTTATAATTATTAAACTAAACGCTTTAACTATGGAAGAACGAAAAATTAAGGTATTGCTGGTCAATGGTTCGCCACGCCCAAACCACAACACCGGCAAAGCACTAAAGGCGGCGATGGAAGGCGCAACCGAAGCCGGCGCTGATGTAGAACTACTTAATTTATACACCGTTAAGAATCTAAAAGGTTGCTACAGTTGTTTCAGGTGTCAACTCAAAGGCTTTGACAAGACCGACCCGGTTTGTTGCATCAAGGACGAAACAT
>JAFLTK010000219.1 GCA_022511505.1 Muribaculaceae bacterium | reverse complement strand
CCTACTATAAATACACCGCCGCCGGCACCATCGGCAACTACATCCCCGCCCGCTACATGATGGACAACATAGCCGATGCCAATACCGCTCTGGCCGACGTTCTCGCCAACGCCGGCACCGTCAACCGCGACAAGGTTGAACGCCGCGTGGCCGCCGACGCCGCAGCCGGAACCGCCACATTTGGCGGCGCCGCCCTGGGCAACGGTATCATCGACACCGAGCGTGACGCCGAGGGATTCTTTGATTACGCACCCGCCACCGCCAAGGTCGACACCGACGGCGACGGCATGCCCGACGAATGGGAGAAAGCCAACGGACTCAACCCCGCCGTGGCCGACAACAACATCCTCAACTCTGAAGGCTACACCGCCCTCGAGGTCTACCTCAACTCCCTGATGGGCGAACTGTCGCTGACCGACTTTGGTAGCGGCGTCGAGTTGACACTCGCCCCCGCCGAGGCAACCTTTGACGCCGCCTCGCGCGCCATCATCGTCGCCCCCGCCACCATCGGCGGTCGTGTCGAGGTCTACACCACCGACGGACGCCTCGTCGCCTCGCGTGCCATCACCTCGACCACCATCGCGCTCGGCGACCTGAACGGCACCATGCTTGTGCGTATCAGTTCACCGGCCACAACCCCCGCCGTCCTCAAAGTCACCCTGTAAACCGACCCTAATCCCCGTGACATAAAAGCGGCGACCCCGGAGTGGGGGTCGCCGCTTTTTCATCAACAAATTTGGGAACCCTTTCCAGCCAAGGCAGACAAAACCTACCGTGCACCCAAACTCGTGGCGAGGAACAACAACGCCTCTATCGAAAGCATTTGAAATTGCCCCCATAATTGAAAAAAATGAGTCCTTAGGATAGAAAACACCCGTTTTTAAGACTTTTTTGTCATGTTTTGATGGGAATTTGCTTAAAAAATATGTTTTATAGCATATTTTTCTTGGTCAATCCAATTGTTTATAATACTTTTGCACCGTCAAAACGACAACCACCCCCGCGCGAGCGGCGGTATCTATGTTAAACTAAACATCTACAATCTATGAAACATTTATTAAAGAGAGCTTTCGTGTGGTACTTCACCTGCGCTGCAATGATGCAGGAAGTAGAACACGAAATCTAATCAATTAACAGATGCTCGGCGCGTACAACCTCGCTTGCATGTAGCCGGCAGTAAAAGAATGAAGTGTCGTCTGCGCGACACTCGTTTTTTTTATGTGCTTGTGTTAACAGCGCAAAGTTCAAACACCCTACCCGATTACATCAACCATAATTCGGCAGTAGGGCCACGTAACGTAACATAACGGTCGGTATGATGTTTTTCAGTTTTTATTTTTTGAGAAAAACATATGATAACCTTTCTGTTTCTGTGCCGTTTCCCATCTATCCACTTGTCTGCTTTAGATGGTTGCGAGATTCACTCGGTTATGGGCTGGCAACCGCGATTTGTATCATTGAGGAATTATTCTTATATTTGGGGTCTAATTGCCACGAGTTATGGAAAAAGAACTTTTGTACCCGATTGATACCGCGAGTTTTCGAAGAATACGCGAAAATGGCCTTGTCTATGTTGACAAGACAGGCTATATCCACACTCTTGTCGAGCAAGGTACATATTACTTTCTTGCTCGCCCGCGGCGCTTTGGCAAGAGCCTTTTCCTTGACACATTGGCTGAATATTTTGAGGGAAATCGTCCCCTGTTTAGAGGCCTGGCAATCGACTCGTTACAGCCCGGAGAGTGGGAGTCATTTCCTGTCGTGCGATTTGATTTGACGGGTAAAACATATACCGATAAGGAATCTTTAATTTCGCATATCTCCGGTCAGTTAGATATACTAGAAGATAAATTGGGGCTTGAAAGGTCAACAAATGTATTTGACGAGCGATTTGATATTCTGATTCGCAGAGCGACCGAAAAGGCCGGACGACGGGTTGTAGTGCTTGTCGACGAATATGATGCGCCACTCGTTGCAACCATTGATAACCGCGAGTTGCAAGAGGTTTACCGCGAGCAATTACACGGTTTTTACTCAGTCCTTAAAAAATCTGAAGCCAATCTCAAATTTTGCATGTTGACCGGCGTTACACGATTTGGCAAAGTCTCGGTATTCAGCGGGCTTAACAATCTGAACGACATCACATTCTCAAATACCTACGCTGCCATTTGCGGCATAACAACCGAGGAACTGCACCACACCTACCACACCGGTATTGAGCAACTTGCCGCCAAACATGGCTTATCGACAGAGGAGGCTTACGATTTACTGAAATTCCACTATGATGGCTACCACTTCAGCGACTTGATGGTCGACATCTACAATCCGTTCAGCATAAACTACTCGATGTACAACCTCGAAATTGAGGATTACTGGTGTCAGTCGGGCGCTCCGACAATTCTGTCAAAGGCACTACTCAATAGCGATTTTGACATATCGACTCTGGAAGGCAAGAGAGTTGACAAGGCCGCGCTGTCAGACCTGTCGGTCTATGCGATGAACCCCATCCCGCTATTCTATCAGACAGGCTATCTGACACTTAAAGCCTACGAACCGCGCCGCAAGCGCTACACCATCGGTTACCCCAACCGCGAGGTCGAGTCAAGCATACTCAACAATATCCTGGAAATCTACATGCCATCCCCTCAGCCTAAGAGGAATTATGTCTACGACATCGAGGATGCTCTTGAAGATGGTGACGTTCAGCAGTTTATCAAAATCCTGTCGTCATTCCTTGCCAACATTCCCTCGCAGTTGCACAAATACGTCGACCGCTACGAAAACTATTATCATACGATTTTATACTGCCTGACGACTCTCATCGGTCTCGACGTCGACGCCGAATACAGCACATCAGAGGGCTTTATCGACATCGTTATTCGCACCGACAACTACCTATATATCATCGAGTTGAAGATAAACGGTACTGCCGAGGATGCCATGGTTCAAATCGAGTCAAAGCATTACGCCGCCCCCTTCGCTGCCGACGGCCGTCAAGTCGTCAAAATCGGTCTCGGCTTCTCCAAAGACAC
>JAFLTK010000218.1 GCA_022511505.1 Muribaculaceae bacterium | reverse complement strand
TTTGATTTTATTTCTACAAACTTTAAAGAATCGCTGGTCCAATTATATAAAGATATGGAAGCAAACATAAATAAAGATGAGTCTAAGGAAATTGTTGAAGCAGGAGATTATAAAGAAATACTAAAGGAAACAGTCAACACCCCACAATTAAGTGGTTATTGGGTCGGATATAGTGAAGATGAGAATCGGATTTGTTTAATGGAACTTACAGAAATGGGTAAATATAAAATTTTATATGTTAACACCTCGAGCAGGGAAAAAGGTTTGACAAATGGAGACTATTGGATAAAGGGTAATATAATATATTTCTCGGATTTATATGATGACGGTACTGTTTTTGTCACAGACGGAAAAGAATTAGAAATTTCAGGATTCAATGTAACTTTATTAAGAACGTCAAAAGAGAAATTTAACGCTATTATAAATTCATTGCCTGAAGGTTCATGGTGACTATAAAAGTAAAATATAATGTAACAGACCAAAGTATTTATTCTTTCACATTTGCACAAAAATGGATATCGCAACTTTGTGTAAATTACTGAATTTTAGCAACTTATACAATAACAAAAAGTCGTTGAGGCTTTAGTTAGGCTTCAACGACTTTTATTTTATATTAATTAAACTGAGCAAGATTTACCCTTACAGATATTGAGTTTGTGCTGACTTTGAGGATATGATTCATAACCTCACATTATAGAGAGCGCGCCAAGACATGGCTACCCCAAATACTACCTTGAAAAGGGTTTACTGCTCGTCATATCAGGGATTTTGGATGATTTGGAGGATTTTGGCGGGAATTTGGGTGTTGTCGTTCAGGCCGTTGAACCTGGCCGAGTCGACGCCGATGGCGTAGACGGGGACGAGGTTGCCGGCGTGGGAGGTGGTGGTGAAGCCGAGGCCGGCGTGGTCGTTGAGAATCTGGAACACGGTGACTGCAAAGGCGTTAAAGGAGCTGTAGAGCGTTTTTTGGTCGCCCGAGCGCTTTAGCTCGAAGGTGTCGACAAAGGCTTCGCGGAGGGCGTCGGTCTGCGCGTCGGTCAGCGGGATATATTTCCAGAAGCCGAAGTTCTCGGTCAGCAGTTCCTGCATATCTTCCCAGGTGAAGATGCGGCGCGAGTTGAGAATCGCCTTACACTCGGCCGAAAAGCGGTCTTTGGACATCTTCTGGTAGTTGTAGACGCCCAGATTTGCGTCATATTTGAGGAACGAATTGCCCATCGAGAGGCCGCCGGTGTCATGGTCGGCGGTGATGACGATGAGAGTCTCGTCGGGGTGGGCGTTATAGAAGTCGACGGCGATTTGGATTGCCTCGTTGAAGTTGACAATTTCCTTGACAACGGCGCCACCGTCGTTGGCATGGGCGGCATGGTCAATGTTGCCCCCCTCGACCATCATAAAAAAGCGGTCGGGCGATTGGCGCTCGAGGTGGTCGAGACAGGCGCGAGTCATGGCCGGGAGGGTCAGTACGCCGGGGAGCGAGTCGATGGTGTAGCCTATGTTGTTGACGTTGAGCGAGTCGGTGTTCAGCAACAGGACGCGGCGCGTGTCGACAGTCTCGAGTCCGTCGATGCCTCTGACAACCGACACCTGCTGCTCGGCGAGGCGCTGCAACAGGTCGGTCGGCTCGCCGGCTTTGTTTTTCACGCCGCGCAGGTTGCTTCCGGCGATAAACTCATATCCGCATGCCGCGGCGTCGAGTCCTATCTCATAATACATCGAGCGCGCGGGCTGATGGGCGTAGAAAGCGCCCGGCGTAGCGTCGTCGGGCGACACCGATGTGACCACACCTATCCCCCACCCCTCGCGATGAAGCGCGGTGGCAATCGACTCCACGGCGACGCTATCGGGGGTCACACCGAGCATGCCGTTGGCGGTCTTGCGGCCGGTTGAGAGCGCAGTGCCCGCTGCGGCCGAGTCGGTCACGGGCGACGACGCCGAGTAGGTTGTAGCAACCGAGTTTACAGGGAATTGCATCATTGGCAGACCGGCCTCATTGCCCATCACGTCGCGATAGAACGCCTGAGCCGCGTTGACATGCCCGAGACCCATGCCGTCGCCAATGAAATAGAAAACATAACGAGGAGCCTTGTCGGCGGCCATCGCAGTCACCGCAACTATCGCCGCGGCAACAAAAGACAGAAATCGATTGTGTTTCATCATTTGGATTGTTTTACCGGGCGAATTTAACAAAAAAATCCCAAAAACAAAAATCGCGATGTCTCCAGCCGCTACACAATATTACTAAAAATACAAACGGGCAGTCTCACGACCACCCGATCTGCATCAAATACACAATTATCTATAAAACAACTATTTAATACTTAAACTCATTCTATTTGTATGCTTGCGATATAACCATCGCTTAATTTGCTTGCAAAATTACGCATTAATTTGCGTTTATGCAAGCACAAACGCATAAAAAATTCTGTGAAATTTTATAGACAAGCAAAACGTCTGGGGGTCAGGACGTCGTGACGAGGAGCTCCGGTGCCTCGTTTAACCAACGTGCGTTGTGTCAGCACCTCGCGATAAATCGCGAAACTCTCCCGCCCCGGGGCCGGTTAGGCCGGAGCATGGGCTCGACAGTGTTTTTTACAGGAGGGTGAAAGAGTGGCGGTGGTGGGGGGAGGGGCCGACCTGGGCGATGGCGACGCGGTGGGCTTTGGTTGGGTAACCTTTGTTGACGTTCCAACTGTAGGCGGGGAATTGCTCGTGGAGGCCCATCATGAAGTCGTCGCGGTAGGTTTTGGCCAGGACAGAGGCGGCGGCGATGTTGCCAAAGCGGCTGTCGCCCTTGACGGCGGTGGTGAAGGGAATGTCGCCAAAGGGCTTGAAGCGGTTGCCGTCGACAAGGATAGCGCCGGGCGTGACGGTCAGTGCGGCCAGGGCGCGGTGCATCGCCAGGAAGGTGGCGTTCAGTATGTTGATGTCGTCGATTTCCTCGGGCGACGCCGAGGCTACGGCCCACGCGATAGCGCTCTGCTCGATGACGGGGCGCAACATCATGCGCTGTCGCTCGGTCAGTTTCTTGGAGTCGTTTAGCAAGGGGTGGGAGAAATCGTCGGGCAGGATGAC
>JAFLTK010000217.1 GCA_022511505.1 Muribaculaceae bacterium | reverse complement strand
AGTCCACTCTGACCAATGCCTTTTTGCCGGCAAAGTTAAAGTTGTCGATATTCATTCTTGATTTATTTTGAAATAATTATCTATTTTCGGGTCTTTTTTACCTCGCCGCAAAATTAATGAAAAATTTCCATAATCACTAAATTCTCACCAAAAAAATCGGAAAATCTTAGAGAGGAGCGTGTGGAAATTCGCCCAAAGACAAGCCGGCATCGCGGAGCGCTTATTTCCGGTCAGGGTTTAATAAACAGATGGTACATAACCGTTGGGAAAAGGTAAAAAATCAATATTGTTACCGATGTATACACAAAAAATGCAAGAACGCTCTCAATAGCGCCCGGCAAAGAAAAGACGCGCTTAAATCCTTTAAAACTTTCAGCCCCTTTTTTCTCAAAAGGATTTTTAAAATAGTTAAAACGCTTCTCAAGAGCCGATAAAACAAACGCATTTATTACAGACCATATAGACATTGGAATTATTGAAATTATGGATGTGAAATATATAATAAAGGCCAACGGGCTGATTATATTGCTAAAGAAATCAAATTCGCTGTCTCCATTAAATACCGGTTTCAAATCTGTGTATATCGCGTATATACCTATAGACAATGCTATTACCAACCAAGTTACCGCAAACCAAAAAAAGGATTTGGCCACGTATGTTAGAAACTTGCTTGATGTATCTAAGATGTTATTGCTCCTCTGTCCCATTAACGCTGAATTCTATAGTGTCACCTGTTTCAACTCTCTATATGTTACTCGGTAAGGATGCAATAAGTCACATCCACAAAACCATGGTAATCAACATGATAGCGCGAAGGCGAGTTATTGCTTCCTTACCTTGGAACGACAGTATTTTGAGGCCGGTTTAGCGTGGGAGGACGTTGACTTTGAGGCGTTGATAGGCGCGCTCGGCTTTAGCGCGGGCTTCCTCGACGGTTGCGCCCGATGCAAGGATTACGCCCATGCGACGGTGGCCTTTGACCTCGGGCTTGCCAAAGATGCGCATTTCAACACCCTCGCTGTCAAGCACTTCCTCGAGGTTTTCAAACTCAATCTTGTCGGTGTCGCCCTCGACAACGACGGCGCGCGATGCGCCGGGACCATAGAAACGGATGCCGGGAACGGGGAGGCCGAGCAACGCGCGGGCGTGGAGGCCAAACTCGCTCTTGTCCTGGGTAATCATCGTGACCATGCCGGTGTCGTGGGGACGCGGTGACACTTCGCTGAAAATAACGTCATCGCCCTTGATGAACAGTTCGACGCCAAATATGCCGTATCCGCCGAGGGCGTCGGTGATTGCGCGTGCAATGTCGCGGGCCTTGGCGATGGCTGTCTCGCTCATGGGCTGCGGTTGCCACGAGTAGCGATAGTCGCCGTTGACCTGGATGTGACCAACAGGCTCGCAGAACGTGGTGCCGGATACCGAGCGGACAGTCAGCAAAGTAATTTCATAGTCAAAATCAACAAAACCCTCAACGATGACGCGACCGGCACCGGCGCGGCCACCTTCCTGGGCCTCGTGCCAAGCGTGGTCGATGTCCTCGGCTTTCTTGATAGTGCTCTGGCCGTGTCCCGACGAACTCATTATCGGTTTTACGACACAGGGGATGCCAATTTCCTCGACAGCCTTGTCAAACTCCTCGCGAGTCTCGGCAAAACGATAGGGCGAGGTGGGCAATCCGAGTTGCTCGGCCGCAAGACGGCGGATGCCCTCGCGGTTCATCGTAAGCCACGCGGCACGTGCCGTCGGCGTCACGTTGTAGCCCTCGGCCTCGAGCTCAAGCAAGACCGGGGTGGCGATTGCCTCGACCTCGGGGATAATGTGGTCCGGCTTCTCCAACTCAATCACGCGTCGCAATTCATTGCCATCGAGCATGTTGAACACATGGCAACGATGGGCAACCTGCATTGCCGGGGCGCCGGGATATTTATCACATGCTACAACTTCAACGCCATAGCGCATCAACTCGATGGCAACCTCTTTGCCAAGTTCGCCGCTGCCAAGCAGCAGAGCCTTTCGACCGACGGGGGTCATTACTGAACCGATTTTTGTCATCTTGAGTGTGGTATTTATTTAGTGGTGTTATTGTTGTTGTTAATGTAGTTGATGTTTGGAAACATCAACTACTTCAATTAGCCGGCGGTCGCGAGACGTTGTAACGTTTAAGCAACTCGTCATACTCGGGCGTCAACATAAAGCGGCCAAGCATGGCGTTGATCGAGTCTCGAAGCAGGGTGTCGCCCGTCGCCGTTATCCATGACTGGAACTGGGAGAACGAGATGTTGGTCGACACGTCAATTTCCGGTAACTTGGCGGCAAGGCGGCGCGCAATGCCATCATTGACAACAGCGAGGTCAATCTCGCCGGCAGCGACAAGCATCACCAGTTGCTCGGCGCTGTAGGTCGAGTCAAGGCTAATGTATATTGTGTCGCCAATCTCGCGGCTCAGATTGCGAATACGGTCAACCACGGGCGCTCCCGCCGCTACAGTCACCGTTTTCCCGGCAAGGTCGAGCACACTTGCCAGCGTCTTTCGACCGGTCGAGTCGCGACGCTGCACCAACACCGAGCGGTCGATAAACGTCGGCTCGGTGAACAGGAAACGCTTTTTGTATTCGGCTGTCAACGGGAGGTCGGCAACAATGATATCGCAGTATCCGCTGTCGAGCAATTGCAAAGCGCGGTCGATGGTGTTGACGGGGAAGAAACGCAGTTTCAGATTGTTTTGAACTGCCAACTGCCTGATAACGTCATAGTTGAAGCCGCCGACGGTATCGCCGTAGGAGTACATCGACATTGGCGAGTAGTCGATGGCTACATTGAGAGTGTCGCCAAAGGCCGACTTGACGGCAATGCTGTCGCGCGACACGGGCGAACTGCACTGCTTGAGCATGAACATGAGAATAACCACCGCGACAAGCAGCGCGATGTAGGTCCCTGTTGCACCTTTTTTCATCTTTAACGGCGTCATAATCAATTAGCAAAGTCTACCGAAACTCCAAATTGGAATTTGCGGGGATTGAGCGGATAATGGG
>JAFLTK010000216.1:2932-3139 GCA_022511505.1 Muribaculaceae bacterium | reverse complement strand
TATCGAATATAACGTTTCCCATGTCTCTATAAAATCTATGGTTTCTTGCTTTGTGTAAATGGTTTCCAATCCCAAAGGTCATTCAGATTTTGAAGTTTAGTATGGTTTGCCGCTTGTCCGTGAGGATGGGCGGTTTGCTTTTACAGCGGTTGGGCCTTCCCTTTCAAAGCCATGGTGTGAGGGAGAGGCTGTTGTCTGTTTTCGCGG
>JAFLTK010000216.1:0-2922 GCA_022511505.1 Muribaculaceae bacterium | reverse complement strand
CATAATAATGTGTATAAACAAAACGCGTTGCTAATCAAAGTATTGTTAAGGTTGACCCAATCTTCTCCGCTCTCGTTCTTGTTGTGACGGTTTCATATTCCTTTTACCGATGATGCCCCTAACGGGGTCTCGGTTCTTCTCTGCGCTCCTTTTTTGGTCTGATTGCTCGGCTGTACTTTTCTCACTATTGGGAGTCTTAACGCGACGATTTTACCCTCAGTGTGACTTTCAGTGGTGGCGGGGGAATCGCTCTGCGTCTTGGGCCGACATTTTGGTTGGGGTCGCTTCTGTCAACGTGAGGCGCCTCGGCAGTGATTGATGGTGTCGTAGCCGAAACTTTCCCGGTCATCCTTGCGGCACGCTCTCGCTGTTCTTGCTGTCTCGTATGTGCCGACGCAGATACTCCTTCGGGGGGGCGCTCTGCATCCGCTTCTTGTTTTCTCGTCCCGAGGCCCCGGGTGGTTCTGTCCGGGTTCGTGTCGGCTATGCCGCTCTCCAAGATTTTTGGGGCTCTCCTCCTTTACGTTTCATCTTCGACTACATGGCGTTGTTGCTCGTCGGGTTGCTTGCCTGTTTTACTGCACAAAGTTAGAAAGGGCGGTCTCTCCTGCCAAGGCTTAATGGTACTCGCCGCCATTCTCATTCTTCCGAAGCGCGGACTCGGCCTTGTCTGTCGGACCCTCAGCCCTTTCTGTGGTTTGTTTGTAAAACTTAACAATTCACCCTATGTTACACAACTTAATTACATCTACGATGAAACTTCAATTCGGAGAACTGAAAATCTCTCCAAGAGTCGTTGACCGACTCCACGAACTGGACTTCACGGTCCCGGAACTCGAATCGGCTATCGCCGACCACAAGAGCGACTGCGACGGCGCCCCATCGGTCTACGTCGGCACATACCGCAAGTACAACGAGGGCTCGCTTCGCGGCCTTTGGATTGACCTCACAAGTTTTGACGACTACGACGAGTTTATCAATTTCTGCCTGGCTATCCACGCTGACGAAGATGACCCCGAACTCATGGCCCAAGACTACGAGGAATTCCCCCGCGACTACTACACTGAGGGATTCATCTCTCGCGAAGACTTCCTCAATATCCTCAAGTTTTCGGAGTTGTGCGAAAACTACGACGCCGAGGCAATCTATGACTATTTGGAGCGCTTCGATGAACTCGACGACTTCGAGGAAGCATTCATCGGTCATTGGAATAGCGAAGAAGACTTCGCCCGTCACATCATCGACGAGTGCTACGACCTTGAAAGGGCGATGGGGTCGCTTGCAATGTACTTTGACTACGAACGCTTCGCCTACGATTTGTTTATTGACGGTTACTACCGCGGCGAGCACGGTAACGTGTTCCGCGTAAACTGACAACTGTCGCCTCTCTCCTCTTGGCTTTCCCGAAAGGGAAGGCCTTTTTTCTGTCTTTTAACCGCCTTTTTTAAAGATGTAGTTTTGCGGTACAAAACTGATTTTTCATGTCACGGACCGCTTACAACCTTCATCTAAAAGGCTACGTCGGAGGCGCCGACTTTGACCGCAATGCCGTTGATAACCTGCTTGCCAAATACGCCGGCAAGCAGGTTAACGTCCTTATCGACTCGACGGGCGGGTCCCTGGGGACCGGCCTCTCTATCTCGTCGGCGTTCAAAGCACATGGGAATGTGTCGGTGCATTTCGTAGGACTCAATGCCTCTGCTGCTACAATCGCTTCGCTCGGCGCTGCTCACATCTCAATCGACGCCGCCGCCATGTATCTGGTGCATAAATGCTCTATGCCTTTCTTTGAGTGGGGCTCGCTTAATGCCGACCAATTCGCCACTCTTATAGCCGACTGCGAGAAAATCAAGGCTGACCTCGATAAACTCGACCTTAATGTTGCCGGGCTATACGCCCGTAAGTGCCGCAAACCGACGGCGGATCTGCTGGCACTTATGAAAGTCGGCGGGTGGCTCTCGGCTAAGGAGGCGCTTGAATGGGGCTTCGTCGACGAAATCACTGACCTCGACGACGAGCCGGCGCCTAAACTGACCGACTCGCTCGCCTCGGCGATGGCCTCGGCAGGGATGCCGATACCGAACATCCCGATTGCCGAGGTCGAAAAGGACTCGGCTTTCGCTCGTTTCCTTGCCGCCATCGCCTCTTTCTTTAAACCGCAATTCTCTAACCAAGTATCTACAACAATGAAGAAAACCTATCAATTTGTTTGCGCTGTCCTCGGTCTGTCTGCCGTGGAACTTGTCGAGGACAAAGCCACTCTGACCGACGCGCAACTCTCGGCTATCGAGAACCATATTGCCGACCTCGGCAAAAAGGTTGATGACCTCGAAAAAGCGCTTGCCGACCGCGACGCTGATATTTCTGCTAAAGCCGCAGAAATCGAGGACCTTAAAGCGCGCCTCGACAAGAAACCGGCTGCCGATACTAAGGCGGTGGTCGAGGACCACAAACCCGATGTTTCGGCTCCCGTCAACGATGTCGAGGCTTTCGTGCAGACTTACAACTCTGCACGTCAACTTTTCAACGAAGTCTAACCCTTAACCTCGTAAAATATTATGGCAGGTAAATTTTCTTTCACTCTCCAAGAGTATCAGGAGGCCGCGGTAAAATACCGTAACGACCTCCTCATGTTGCCGATTATCGGTATCAATGATACTCTCAAATTTATGACCGGGCGCCCGGGTATCCGTTACAAGGAGCGCGTCGGTATGTTGACAGGTGACGCTCAGTTCGCCCCCTACAACCCTACTCGTGCCGTTGATTACAACCTCGGCATCGAGTTCCGCGACCTTGAAACGCATTTCGGCTCTGTTGTCGCTAACTTTGAGCCTAACTCGGCTATCTCTACGCTCCTTGGTACCGGCGCTACCAAGGGTGACGGTCAGATGTCGACCCCGACGGCTCGCCACGTCCTCGGCC
>JAFLTK010000215.1 GCA_022511505.1 Muribaculaceae bacterium | reverse complement strand
TTTCGATACCGGCCTGATTGCGGTCGGTCTCGGTTGCGTATGAGATAGCGTCGGCGTGGATGGGTCCATCTTCAAGTTCAATGCCGTCGGCTATGCGCTGCATGTCGTCCTCGCTGATGTCCTTGTCGGTCCAGACGTGATAGATTTTTTTCTTGACAAATTTGGGGTGGGTCAACTTTGAAGCGAGGTCGCCGTCGTTGGTGAGCAGAAGCACGCCGGTAGTGTTGCGGTCGAGGCGGCCAACGGGGTAGATGCGCTCGTCACAAGCACCCTTGACAAGGTCCATTACGGTCATGCGGCCGTTAGGGTCGTCGGAAGTGGTGACAACATCTTTGGGCTTGTTGAGCAGGATGTAACATTTGCTCTGCATTGCCAGTACCTTGCCGTCATATTCAACGACGTCGCTGTTGCGAATCTTGGTGCCGAGTTCGGTTACAACCTCGCCGTTGACCTTGACAAGGCCCTGCTGGATAAATTCATCGGCCTCGCGACGCGAGCAAACGCCGGTGTTGGCCATATATTTGTTGAGGCGAATCTGCTCGTCGGGATCGGTGAAGATGGGATCATATTCAACGCGTTTGGGACGCGGAGTGAAACTCTTACCGCCCTGAGGCATGCCGAAGCGGTTCTGACGCGGATTGGGACGCTGACCCTGACGGTTGAAACCACCTTGACGATTGTAGCCGCCCTGCTGACCCTGACGGTTGTAACCGCCCTGACGGGGCTGATAGCCGCCTTGCTGGCCCTGACGGTTGTAACCGCCTTGACGGGGCTGATAGCCGCCCTGCTGACCCTGACGGTTGTAGCCGCCTTGGCGGGGCTGATAACCGCCCTGCTGACCCTGACGGGGCTGGTAGCCACCCTGACGGGGTTGATAACCGCCCTGTCGAGGCTGATAGCCACCCTGACGGTTATAGCCGCCTTGACGGGGCTGGTAACCGCCCTGACGGGGTTGATAGCCGGTTGAGGGAGTAGTCGAGTCGGTCGACGGCTCGCCGTTTTCGCCTATTTGTTGTGTATTGTTGTTGTAACGCTGACGAGGCTGGTAGCCGCCTTCGTTATTGTAGCGGTTGTAGCCGCCATGCTGACCATTGTTGTAGCGATTGTAGCCTCCCTGCTGGCGACGGGGTTGATAGCCGCCTTGGCGGGGCTGATAACCGCCCTGATGGTAGCCGCTCTGACTCTCCTGATGGTCGTTGGCGCTGAAATCATCCTTGTTTTCTACTGCATTAGTAGCATCGTTGATTCCCGCAGAAAAAGGTCGGTTCTCACCGATGCGGGGGCGTTTTCCTTTTTTTTCGTTGTTGTCCATGTTGGTTTTTGTGTTTTGATTGCCTCGCGGCAAGGTTTGATGGAAATTGATTTTTGTGTTTATTTTGGTTATTGGGTTAATTGACGTGCAAAGTTAGGAAATTTGTTTGATATATCAAAACAAATTTATATATGTTGTTGATGTTGTTATTGTTTTGATGTTTTTATTGTTTTCATCAACAACATCAACAACAGACAGTATCAATATCCTGTGTAGGATGAAGGCGACAAGCGATGGAGACGTTCCTTGACGGTCTCGTCGACATCGAGCGAGTCGATAAAGTCGGCAATGACGGCGGGGGTAATGGCGGTGTTGCCGCGAGTCAACTGTTTCAGGGCCTCGTAGGGGTTGGGATAACCGATACTGCGCAAGATGGTCTGAATGCCTTCAGCGACCACGCTCCATGTGTTGTCAAGGTCGGCGTCGATGGCCGCGCGGTTGAGAATCAGTTTGTTAAGCCCGCGCATGGTCGAAGCGATGGCAATCAGAGTGTGGGCCATGGGGACTCCGATGTTGCGCAGAACGGTCGAGTCGGTCAGGTCGCGCTGGAGGCGCGAAACGGGTAGTTTGGTCGACAGGTGACCGAGGATGGCGTTGGCTATGCCGAGGTTGCCCTCAGAGTTCTCAAAATCGATGGGGTTTACCTTGTGGGGCATCGCTGATGAACCGACCTCGCCGGCCTTGATTTTCTGGCGGAAATATTCCATTGAGATATACATCCAGAAGTCGCGGTCGAGGTCGAGAATAATATTGTTGATGCGAGCCAGGGCGTCAAATGTCGCGGCAAGATTGTCATAGTTTGAAATCTGGGTCGTGAACTGCTCGCGCTCGATGCCAAGGCTGTTGACAAGGAAACTGTTGGCAAACTCTTGCCAATCGACTTCGGGGAACGCAGCGAGGTGGGCGTTGAAATTGCCTGTGGCGCCACCCATTTTGCCGCTAATGGGGGTGTTGTCGAGTAAATCGAGTTGGCGGCGCAGACGGTAGGCAAACACCATTATTTCTTTGCCAAGGCGCGTTGGTGAGGCCGGCTGACCATGGGTCTTGGCAAGCATCGGTATCTCGCGCCATTCTGCCGCAAGCGCCTCGAGTTTATCTATAAGGTCAACGACGGCAGGTCGATAGACTTCGCTTATGGCATCGGCAATCGACATGGGGACCGACGTGTTGTTGATGTCCTGAGAAGTTAAACCGAAATGGATAAATTCTTTGACATCAGCGAGTCCTATGGCGTCAAACTTCTCTTTAAGGAAGTATTCGACCGCCTTGACGTCGTGGTTGGTGACCGACTCGATTTCCTTAATGCGCTCGGCATCGGCAAGGCTGAAGTTGCGGTAGATGTCGCGCAACTGCTCGAAGGTGTCGCTATTGACACCGGCGAGCGGCGCCAAAGGAATCTGACACAAGGCGATGAAATATTCGACCTCGACCTTGACACGATATTTAATCAAGGCATACTCAGAAAAATAGTTGTCGAGCGCTTCACACTTGCCACGATAGCGGCCGTCGACGGGCGAGATGGCTGTCAGTTGAGATAGAACCATTATATATATGTCTAAATAGTTTGTTTATCGGAGTTGGTGTTGTTGTTGATGTCGTCAATAACAATAACAACAGTAATCTATAAAACATTGACTGTCTACTGATTGGAGATAGCCCGAGCGGTAGAAAGACAGTGCAAAGTTAAGCCAAAAACTGCAAAAAGAAAAAAGTTTCTTAAAAAATATTTGGCAGTTTCAAAAATTGTTTCTAATTTTGCAACGCTTTTCACGAGAAAGGGCGCTTAGCTCAGCTGGTTTAGAGCATCTGCCTTACAAGCAGAGGGTCGG
>JAFLTK010000240.1 GCA_022511505.1 Muribaculaceae bacterium | reverse complement strand
GCACTGCGCGCTTCGCGCTTGTACGCGGTTATTGAAATATTCATCGCTCCGCGATGCTCGCCGTCAGCACATTCCTCCTCCAAATCGCAAAAACAAATCTTGATTAATCAAATTTAACGAGGCGACATTCAGAAAAAAGTTGTATTTTTGCAGATTATAATCGATTGTATGAATGAGGATGTTTTAAGTCGGCTTTATCTGAAAGATACGGCATTTCAGGACCTTATGCAGAAGCGCATTTTTAATGTGCTTCTAATCGCGTCGCCATACGACGCGTTTATGATGGAGGAGGATGGCCGTGTCGACGAGCAGTTGTATTTTGAATACACATCGCTTCATTTGAGTTCGCCGCCACGCGTCACTCGGGCGTCGGACTTTGACGAGGCGATGCAAGCGCTTGACAATAAGCACTTTGACCTCGTGATAACGATGCCGGGCCGCGATATCGCCGAGACGCTTGACGATGCCCGCAAGATTAAGAGCGTCCACCCGTCGCTCCCCATCGTTCTGCTTACACCATTCTCCAAAAAGGTATCTTCACGCCTTGCCGAGCAGGACCTCAGCGGCGTCGATTATGTGTTCTCGTGGCTTGGCAATATGGACCTGCTTCTCGCCATCGTTAAACTGCTCGAGGACCTGCTCAACGCTCCCGACGATATTGAGGGCGTAGGCGTTCAGATGATAATGGTTGTTGAAGATTCTATCCGCTTCTATTCCAGTGTGTTGCCCCACATTTACAAGTATCTGCTGAAACAGTCGATGGCGTTCTCGACCGAGGCGCTCAACGAGCACGAGCAGATGCTGAGAATGAGAGGGCGACCCAAGGTGATGCTGGCGCGCGACTATGAAGAGGCCGTCAGGCTCTATGACCGTTATGGCAACAACATTCTCGGCGTTATCAGCGACGTGTCGTTTGCCCGCGGTGGTGTCAAGGACCAACTCGCCGGCTTCCAACTTGGACGGTATATCCATGAGCGCGACCCGTTCCTGCCCATCATCTTTGAGTCGTCGGAGCCCGCCAACCGTGCCGAAGCGCTCAAACTGGGGTGTGCCTTCCTCGACAAAAACTCAAAGAAACTGCCCGTCGACCTCGGCAAAGCCATCAGCAAGCACTTTGGCTTTGGCGACTTTGTCATCATCGACCCCAAGACCGGCAACGAGATAATGAGGCTCAAGAACCTCAAGGACCTGCAAAACAAACTGACAGAGATTCCCGATGACGCGCTGTTTCATCACGCGTCGACCAACGACATTTCTCGCTGGCTATACTCGCGCGCCATGTTCCCGCTTGCCGAGGTCATCCGCCGCCATCGCTTCGTGTCGATTGAAGATGCCCCCTCGGCGCGTCGATTGTTCTTTGACTTGATTGTGAAATATCGCAAGATGAAGAACCGCGGTGTCGTTGCAATCTACAAGCAAGACCGCTTTGACCGTTACAGCAATTTCGCGCGAATAGGGCAGGGGTCGCTTGGCGGAAAGGGTCGCGGCCTGGCGTTTATCGACACCATCATAAAGAAGAACCCCATCTGTGATAACTTCCACGGTATCACCATCTCTATACCGCGAACGGTGGTGCTCTGCACCGACATTTTTGACCGTTTTATGGCCGACGGCGACCTGTATCCGCTCGCACTCAGCGACGCTCCCGACGCCGAGATTCTCGACGCGTTCCTCAAAGCCAAGTTGCCCGACGACGTGCTCGGCGACTTGAAGGCCCTTTACAAGGTTGTCGACAAGCCGCTCGCCATCCGTTCGTCAAGTCTGCTCGAAGATTCTCATTATCAGCCATTTGCCGGCGTTTACTCGACCTACATGATACCGCGTGTCGACAATCCGGCCAAGATGCTGACCATGCTTGCCCGCGCCATCAAAAGTGTCTATGCCTCGGTGTTCTATGCCGACTCAAAGGCCTATATGACAGCCACCTCCAACGTTATCGACCAGGAAAAGATGGCAATCATCATTCAGGAGGTCGTGGGCAGCGAGCATGGCGACTATTATTACCCGACGTTCTCAGGCGTTGGCCGTTCGCTGAACTATTACCCCCTTGGCGACGAGCAACCGGCCGACGGTGTAGCCGAGGTTGCCGTTGGGCTTGGCAAATATATCGTTGACGGCGGTCTGGCGCTGCGCTTCTCGCCGCGACACCCCAACCACGTGCTGCAAACCTCTGAACTCCAACTCGCTTTGCGCGACACCCAGACACGCCTTTGTGCCCTCGACCTCAAGAAATTAGGCGAAGGGGAGGATGTGTTGCAATTTAACGTCGACGACAGTTTCAATATTGCCCGCATTCCCGTTCAGGATGCCGCGGCAACCGGCGCGTTGCGCTACACGACCTCGACATTTGACTGGCGTGACAATCGCCTCGTCGACTATGACGCCGGCGAGGGACGCCGCGTGGTGACGTTTAACAACGTGTTGAAACACAATGTTTTCCCGCTTGCCGAAGCTGTCGACTTCATGCTGACAACCGGCCAAAAGGCGATGGCTCGACCCGTCGAGATAGAATTTGCCGGAATGATTTCGCCCGACGCCGCTCGCAACGCCAAGGACAAGGGCCACATCTATTGGCTGCAAATCCGCCCCATCGTCGACCGCCGCGAGATTGTCGATACCCGGTTGCTCGACCTACCCGTCGACCGTCTACTCGTCAAGAGCACCAACGCCCTCGGCCACGGCAACATCGAGGGCGTGCAGACGATTGTCTATGTCAAGCCGTCGAGTTTCAACTCGGCTGACAGTCCGACGATTGCACGCGAGATTGAGAAAATAAACCGGCAGATGCTCGCCGACTCGATACCCTACGTTTTGATTGGCCCGGGGCGCTGGGGCTCGTCGGACTCGGCTCTCGGCATCCCCGTCAAGTGGCCCCACATCTCGGCCGCAAAACTGATTGTGGAAACGACGCTGCCCGGTTTCAGAATCGAGCCCTCACAAGGCACACACTTTTTCCAGAACCTGACGTCGCTCGGCGTGGGCTATTTCACCGTCGACTCGCTGGCAACCGACGGTCGCGGCGGCTATATCGACATGGAGGCCATCGAAGGCCTCACAACCCTTGTCGAGACCGACCATGTCAAGGTCGTCACCGTCCCCCAACCGCTCGTCATCGCTATTAACGGACTGACTTCAACCGGCATAATCGCCCCGGCAGCCGATACTAACCAAACTATTCTACAACCCGACATTTAATCATACCATGGCACTAATCAACGCATTCAAGCGCGCCCTCGGCTTTGGCGTGGCCGAAGAGGAAGAAGAATATGAAGCACTGACGGCCGATGCTCGCAAAACCGGCATCGCGACGCCACCTTTCCACGAGCCTGAACCCGAATTGACCGCTCCCGACCCCGTCCCTGTTGGCGGCGAGCCGGTCGTTGACCCGACTTCGCGAGTCGTTGACACGCTTCTGGAACTGATGCGCAACAGCATGTCATCGCCCCGATTCCGCGCCGAGATTGGACGTCTGATGTCGACAGCCCCCGCCGATGACCATCACGGCGAGCAATCCCGCGCTCGCGCCGAGATTGACGCCCTACGCGCCAAGGCCGACCGCGCCGACGCCCTCGAGGAGGAACTCAAGCAAACTCGCCTCAGCGCCCAGCGTCAGCAACGTGCTTATACCGACCGCATTAACGAGTTGATGGGGCAAATCAACGCCGGACATGCACCGGCACAGGAGCCCGAGCAACCCGACCCCTTGATTGCCGACCTGCAACAGCAGTTGACATCGCGCGAGAAAACAATCTGTGACATGCGCGACACTATAAAAGCCATGGAGGCGAAGGCCAAGGTCAGCGACGGGATGATAAACGCGCTCAACGCTCGCGCCTCGCAGGCTCGCAGTGAACTCAAAGAGAGCGCAGCCCGCTGGGACGATGAACGACAGCAATTGGAGATGCGCCTTGACCGCGCGCTCGCCGAGGTCGACAACCTCAATGGTCGCCTCGCGGCGATTGCTGCCGAAAGGGCCGAAGCCGCTGAAAAAGAGGAGAATACCACGACGACAGCGCCGTCAACAAAGCGCCGCGGACGTTCCCGCAAACAAGCCCCGACGCCCGATGTCTCGACCGATGAACTTGCCTCGGCCGAGTGGATTGTAGGCGAGCCCGCCGAAGATGGAATGCCGGCGCCAATCCGTCGACGCGCCGACTCCGAGTCTAAATCACGCAACAATCAAGATGACAACAACCCACAGATGTCATTATGGTAAACCCTATATAACCACATGAATATGAAACGATTAATCCCTCTACTGATACTTTTCTTACCGTTTGTATCCAAGGCACAGGCACCCGGCGTCGACGCCTATCCCGGCCTCGAAAACTATGTGGCGCCCGGCAACCGCGCCGCCGCGCCGCGTCAGTCGACCTTTATGCCCGACGGGACTGGCCGCGTCATGCTCAGCGACGACCATCGTCAGGTTCTCTTGCAGCCGCTCGACAATCCAAAGGCAGCGCCGACCGTCCTGCTTGACCTCGGCAACACTCGCGAGACGACCTTGAAACAAATCGACGGCTATATCATCAGTCCCAATGCAAGCAAAATCATGGTGTGGACCGACACCAAGCCGGTCTACCGCAACTCGTTCACGGCCGTCTATTATGTCTACGACTGCCATTCACGCGTCCTGCGTCCCCTCTCGGCCGATATTAGCCGCCAGCAGTCGCCGCTTTTCTCGCCCGACTCGCGCATGGTAGCCTTTTCCAATCCGGGTGATAACAACCTTTATATCGCCAAGTTGGATTATAACACTCAGGTTGCCGTGACGACCGACGGTGCCCCCGGCAGCATAATCAACGGCATCCCCGACTGGACCTATCAGGAGGAGTTTCAGACTCTGCGCTCATACGAGTGGGCACCTGACAATCTGACCCTCGTTTTCCTCAAATATAACGAAACGGCCGTCCCGGCATTTACGTTCAGCACCTATCGCACCTACTGCGACCCCGAGACGCTCTACACCCCCTATCCGGGCCGGTACACCTATAAATATCCCGTTGCCGGTCAGCCAAACTCGCGTGTGACGGTTCACTCATACGACGTCGAAACTCGCAAGTTGAAAGAAATCGTCCTGAGCGACTCGCGCATCGAGTATATTCCGCGCATTACGTATGTGCCGTCCGACCCCAACCGCCTGATTGTCACCACTCTCAATCGCGAGCAGACGCGCATGGAACTCTACACCGCCAACCCGCGCTCAACGACCGTCGCGTCGCTCCTTGTCGAGGAGTCGACCAAATGGCTCGACCCCGAGACCTACGAACAAATGACCGTGACCGACGGCGGCATCTTCCTGCTGTCAAGCCGCTCGGGCCGGCGACATCTCTATCAGTTCACGCTTGCCGGCGCTCTTGCTCGCCAAATCACCGACGGCAGCTTTGACGTTACCGCCTATTATGGCGCCGACCGCCTCGGCAACCACTATATCCAGTCAAACTCGACCGGCGCTATCTGTCGCGTCGTCAGCCGTATAGACGCAAAGGGTGTGACCAAAAATCTGACCCCCGACCGCGGAACGGCCGCGGCTTCGTTCAATCCCGGTTGCACCTACTATCAGTTGAGTTACAGTTCGGCCGTGCAACCACCGGTATACACCATCGTCAATGCCTCGACCGGCAAAACGGTGACTACCCTCGAGGACAACGCCGCCTACGCTTCGCGCTATGCCTCGATGCCCGCCAAGGAGTTTATCACAATCCCGTCGTCGGCTATGGGTGGCGGTACGCCCGACCTGAACGCCTATATCATCCGCCCGGCCGACTTCACCCCTTCGCGCCGCTATCCCGTCATCCTCTATCAATACAGTGGCCCCGGCTCGCAACTTGTGCTCGACCGCTGGGAGGCTGACTTTACAAGCTATTATGCAACAAGAGGTTACATTGTTGTTGCCGTAGACCCGCGTGGAACAGGCGGACGCGGACGCGCGTTCATGGATGTTGTCTATAAGGATCTGGGTCATTATGAAACACTCGACCTCATCGCCGCTATGCGTTATATCGCGACTCTCCCCGGTGTTGACGGCGAGCGCATCGGCATCCACGGCTGGAGTTATGGCGGATATGAGACGCTGATGGCTGTCACCCAGCCCGGCAACCCATTCAAGGCCGCCGTTGCCGTTGCTCCCGTCACCGACTGGCGCTTCTATGACACCGTCTATGCCGAGCGCTATATGACAACGCCCGGCATGAATGTCGACGGCTATGACCGCTCGTCGACACTCAATCGCGCCGGCTCGATGACCGCCCGCACCCTCGTTATGAGCGGTACGGCCGACGATAACGTTCACATGTTCAACACGATAGCGTTCCAGAACTCGCTTGCCGCCCATGGCATGTTCTGTGACATGCTCCTGTTTCCGGGCATGAACCACTCGATTAACGGTTGCGACTCCCGTCGCCTCGTTTATGCCCGCATTTTGGACTATTTTGACCGCAATCTTTAAAAATTTCCCACATAAACACAACCTATTATGACGACTGCCAATAATCGTTATGGCATCTTGTCGCTCTGGGGCGGCTGGACAATGTCGGTGGGGCTGATAGCGTTGCTCTTCCTGTCGACACTGTGGGTCACTAAGCCGTGGTTGCCCTTTGTGGCAATCGGTTTGCAGTTAGTGATTTATGCCCGCATCCGCTCGCGCCTCGAGATTAAGGCGACAACGTGCTATATGATGCCTTTCGTTTCCTCGCAAGTACTCTTTTGGTCTGCAATGGTCATGTTTGCAATCAACTTCATGGTTTCGCGAGGTTATATACATCATTTTTCGTCAAACATCAACCCTAAAAACCCATATATCACCGTGTTGGTAGTGGCACCGGTAGAAATTGCCGTCGCGCTTTGGGCCCTTTACAGCAAGAACCCGCCTTTTTGCATCAATTGCCGCCGAACCCACGGCGAGCCGGTTGAACGCGGTTTCCTCGGCCTCCTTTTCGCTCAGGAAAGCAAGTTCCAACTGAAGATGTTTCTGGTCCTGGCAACGGTGTTGACCGTCGTGTCGTGGGGGTATTACTTCCTCTTTTATATAAACATCAACCTCAACACGCCCGACCGCTTCTTCTACGTCTGGGTTCCTATCCTATACTCGCTTGCCACCATTATCTATATGGGCATGCGCTATGCCGCCATCTATACCTATTATCACCACAATCGGGACCTCAACCCGGTTTTTGACGAGGCAATATCGCGCGTCAGGTTTCTGATAATATCGGGCGACAAAATACTGCTTGCTCCAACCGAGAACGCTCTTCTAAGCGTCCCCGTCAGCAAACTCGACACCCCGGTGGCTCTGAGCCTCCCGCGCCGTGACTTCATCCCTGTCAATGAGGCCGAGGACCTATTTTTCAACTATACGTCGCTGAAGGCCGCCACCATGCGCTTTATGTATAAAGTGACGGCCAACAGCACCATCTCCAATGTGTTCCATTTCATCGCCACCCTCGATGACCGGGATTCAATCGCCGGCACGCCGATAGAGGGCGGCGAGTGGTTCACTATCCACGAGATACAGAAACTGATGGAGGCGCGTCAACTCGACTCGCGGTTCAGCGCCGAGGTCGTTCGTCTTCACGATGTTGTCATGGCGTGGAAAACCTACGACAAGACCGGGCGCCGTCGCTACAAAATTGCCAACTACGTCCCCTCGTTCAGGTTGAGAGACATCAACTCTTGGGACGTCGATTTCAACGACCCGCTGTGGCTAAACATTAAGGCGTGCAATCAAGACACGCGATTGTGGAAACTGCGCCGTTTCTGGCGACGCTATATTGACGGATTACGCTGATATGATATTCATTACGGGACCAACAGCCTCGGGCAAGACACGCCGCGCCGTTGACGTGGCGCGTGCCGTAGGCGGCGAGATTATCAGCGCCGACTCGCGTCAGTTGTATCGCGGCATGGACCTTGGGACCGGCAAGGACCTTGACGAGTATGGCGACGTTCCCTATCATCTGATTGACATTTGTCCGCCCGGCTATCGCTACAACCTGTTTGAATACCTGCGAGACTATGAGGCGGCACGCGATGAAATCATCTCGCGTGGACATCGCCCGGTAATCTGCGGTGGCACAGGGCTTTACATCGAGTCGATAGCCAAAGGGATAAGCCTTCCGCCCGTCCCCGAGAATCCGGCGCTGCGCCGGCAACTCGAGGGCAAGCCGCTTGACGAACTCGCGACAATCCTAAGCCGTTACAAGACGCTCCACAACACCACCGACGTCGACACCGCCAAGCGTGCCGTCCGCGCCATCGAGATTGCATCCTACTATCACGAGCACCCCGAGGCCGCGCGCCAAACCGAGCCCCGACCGCTCGCCGATGCCGTCATTATCCTTGTCGACATTCCGCGCGACGAGCGTCGCCGTCGCATCACCGAGCGTCTTCACGCCCGTCTCGACGCCGGTATGATAGACGAGGTCGTCCGCCTTCTTGACGCCGGCGTTGCTCCGGACGATTTAATATATTATGGCCTTGAGTATAAGTATCTTACGCTGTATGTTACCGGCCGGATGTCGCGCGACGAGATGATTGCTGCGCTCGAAATCGCCATCCATCAGTTTGCCAAGCGACAGATGACATGGTTCCGCGGCATGGAGCGCCGTGGCTTTACGCTCCATCGCCTCCCCTTTGACCTCCCGACCGACGAGTTTGTCGACCGCGTCGTTGCTTTAGAAAATGAAACCATACCAAATAACTCCCTGTAAGTCTACATTCTATGAATAAATCTTTTCTACTCTTGTTGACAACTTTTGCAGTCCTCGCGCTGATTGCCGGCTGTATCGAGTCGTGCAGCACATCAACCGAAACTCCCGTCGAGGTCGTTGCCGACACCACCGGCGGTCCTCTCGAATATAGCGACTTGCCGCTATTTGAACTGACCGGCAACGCTCGCGAGTGTTTGACAACGACGTTCTATCGCGTTGACGTCCGGCACGATGGCGTCGTGACCCCCGATAGCGCCGGCGGATTCCGCACTGTCGCTCTCGCCTTTGACGCGCGCAAGCACTACCTCAAGAAAGACGGTGAAAAAATCACTCGCGACACGCTGGGTCGCATCGTGCGCTGGGAAGACCACACATCGGTTGCCGACGGCCTGCACACAGGCTTTATGCGTGATACGCTTAACTATAATTACGAGTCGCCCAATGTCATTATTTCGCGCGGTATGGGCGAGTGGACAACAACAACGCGTGACTCTGTTGGAAATATAATCGCCCAGGTCACTACGCCTCTTGACGGCGGAAACATGACTGCCGCCACAAACGTAGTCCTCGATACCGACGACCGAGGCAACTGGACGCGACGACTGACGGTGTGGACCGTTCAAACGCCCAACGCCGCTCCCCGCGTGATGTACACCCTTGATATACGCCAAATTAGTTACTATTAATTTCAATCTCGCGAGCGAGATTGAAAGTTTAAAGTTTGAAGTTTAGGGTTTAGATTATTCAACTTTTCGCTTCGCTCAAGTTGAAGTTTAAAGTTTAAAGTTTAGCGCTTTAAGAAATGGAAAAGAAAACAATCTGGGACCTCGACCGCGTTGATGTCGAGACATTTCGCCGACAGGAGAAACTACCCGTAGCGGTAGTGCTCGACAACGTGCGCAGTCTCAACAACATAGGCTCAATTTTTCGCACTGCCGACGGCTTTGCCATCGACCGCGTGGTCTTATGCGGCATCAGCGCGTGTCCACCATCGCCCGAGATACACAAAACCGCACTCGGCGCCGAGGACTCGGTCAAGTGGCAATACTATGAGTCTACGCTCGATGCCGTCGAGGCGTTGCGCGCCGAAGGCTTCATAATCTGCTGTCTCGAGCAAGTAACCGGAAGTATTGAATTACAGGACTTTAAGCCACAACGCGACGGCAAGTATGTCATCGTTGCCGGACATGAAGTGCAAGGCGTTGACCAAAAGGTCGTCGACGCTGCCGACCATTGTCTCGAAATCCCCCAGCACGGCACCAAACACTCGCTCAACGTCGCCGTCTCGACCGCCATCGCCATCTGGCACTTCTACCTCAACCTCCGCTAACCTCCCTGAATTTCGGTATAGTCTTGGGTAGCAATAAAAAAGGTGACGGCACGGTCGCGACGATAAGCCGGGTTATGTCGACGTGGCCACTACTCTCAAAGGTCAATCGAAACAGGTAACATACCGTTAAGTGATTGAGCAGTAAGATTAAAAGTATAGACAATGATCATCTTAGTGTCATGTTTCACAAGTCCGGAGGCTCGCAATTCAGGGGTAACTGTAACCGGTAAAATATTAAATCGATATCCTGTTGATACGTCGTTATACTTACCCATTGGATGCCACACTAAACGTCCCACTGATATAGGACTGTATTTGACAAAAGGGGATGTCTCCTCGGGAAAGCGGAATGTAACAAAATAATTTCTGAAATGGGGAAGTGAAGCGGAATCGAGTGATTCACTCAGTTCTTCAAAATAGAATGGGTAAACACCTTTCAGGCGGGCAGTTCCAGGCGCTATCGGTAACGAGTCGAGTGGAACTCCCCGATACTTTGTTGGCAGGACTAAATAACCGTCATTGGGCACGTGATTGTATTGCATGCGCCATATTTCATCGATATATTTATAACTTGAGATAGCACGTAGTGACATCCCCCAAAGCCACCATGGGTCGGGTGCATAAGAAACATCAGCATAATAAATTCCTATTTTTGGGTCTGCTGCAATCTCAACACGTAGACGGTTAATTTCGTCAGTTCGTTTATGCTGAACGGTACACAGGTTGATAAAGAATCCGATAGAAAGAATAGTGCCAACAGTTGCAAGTGTAAGTGATAGTCGAGGTCTCCGGTTAAATAAATCCAAACTTCCGACACCGCGAACTAATAGAACAGTTGACGCCATATATATTGCCCATGCTGCTCTTGTCCAACCTAAACCGGTATATAAATAAAGTACAATGCCTCCGGTGGTAGCCAAAATCATCAAAATGTTTCTTGCGATGGCATTTTTGAACCATTTCCACCCGCGTTTTAGTCCTAACCAGAGTGCTATAATAAAACCGGCATAGATAAAATATAGTTTTATTACGTAACACATTACAAAATAAATCCAGCCTATAGTTGAATAGTCATAGTCGTTGAAACGGGACATAAATGCGGGGCTAAATACTGTAATTATCAGAACACCGATGACCATTGTAGATGCGCCAATGATCTGTCCAAGGCATGGACGCTTAAGTTGCGGATACCGGTTGCCAATCAAGTATGGCAGAACTATATAACCAACTATGCCAATTAAAAAAGGCAAAGTGACACCTTCGTGAATCATTGAAGCAATGAACCCAACAAAACTTGTCCAAGCTATATATCTCCATGATGATCGGCTTGTTGTGTTCTCAAACAGTACACAAAAATACAATACAGACGCTGCTGACCATACGTAGTTAAAGAAAAAATCACTTGATCCTTTAAGGTCCCACCATGGCCAGCCAACCCAGACAAACAATGTAATGGCAGCCAGGCGTAACGGGTGGTTAATCCATCGTCGTCCCGACGAGAGACGTGCCAGACTCCACATCATTAACAAAACCATTGCCGCGTGAAAAATGTCGGTTACCCATTTGGGGAACAGAACAGAGATAAACATCAACGCATTGCCCAATCGACTATTATTCCAGTAAGTGTTATGATGTTGTATAGATTTTAGGGCTTGGTCAAAGGTCGTTATCTCAGGTTGTGAGATTGTGTAAAAATCACGCCAAACCGAGTCTGTTCTTACTTCGCTTTCATTAGGGCAATAATGTTTGTACCACCAGTCATCGGCTTGATAACCTAAGTTGAGGTTCCAGACAAGAAAGCCTATAGTCGATACCGCCAAAAGCAGTATCGATAGGAACTGAGAGGAAGTCAGCGAAATTTTTTTCATGAGAGATTGGCAGCAATAAAAACGGTGACGGCACGGTCGCGACGATAAGCCGGGTTATGTCGACGTGGCCACTTCCCCGCGAAGGGGGTTAACCCGTCGGTCGGTCATTTATCTAAACCGACAGTTGCCTGCCGGCTTCAGCAGCCTACCCCTCGGCAATGGACGAGCAATCCTTAAATGCCGGTATACTTGGCCTTGCAACCCATAAGTCGTGCGGCCCGCAATATCGCTATCGCGGCCGGTGAGCTCTTACCTCACCTTTTCACCCTTACCCGACGCGTCGGGCGGTCGTTTTCTGTCACGTTAATCTACCGTTGCCGATAGCTTTCTGTTAGAAAGTATGGCGCTCTGCGTTGCCCGGACTTTCCTCTTGCCGCTCATGCGTCGGCAAGCGACCGACTGCCGCGGCCGTGTTGTCACCGCTTGCAAAGATACAACCTTTCTGTCGTTCCACCAAATTCCCGTGACGGGGCGATTTGTTTAAATGGGAGAAAATGATTACTTTTGTGGTGTTATGAAACAGTTGAGAATTTTGGTAGGATTGATGCCGGTATTGCTGGCGGCGGCGTTTTGCGGCGGTTGCTGTGAGCAGAAGGCAAGACTCGAGATTGCGCCCGACAGCACGCTGATTATCCCTGAGATTGACGGCTTTTTGATAGACTCGCTCGGCGTGGGGCCGGTCAAGCTTGGAATGACGTTGGCAGAGATTCCCGAGGCGGTCGAGGGTCTGTATGACCGTGTTGTCAATGAGCACACGGGCGAGTCGCTGTTCAGTTTCTACCTTGGCGACGACGAGGTGATGACTACCGGCGGATTCCGCTCAATCGGCTATCTGCAAGTGGGGCCCGATGTTGAGCCGGACGTGGTGACCGCCGACGGTATCAGAATCGGAACCCGCGAGGATGAAATTTTGAAAAACGAGGCCTGGCAGCAATTTGACGACGGCATCTATTATAACGCCGGTGTCACGGTCTACACTGCCGACAGCGCTGTCATCGCTTTCTCGATTGGCGGTACTGAATTTCTCGACAAGAAATGATTCTGCTTTCCTGTGACTTCTCGAAATGCTTTCCCGGGAAATGAACTTAAATAACTGTCGATGAACCAAGGTATTACAATAAAAATAATGGCCGCTATTGCCGCCTTGACGCTGGCGGTATCGTGTGGCGGCAAAGACTCGTTTACCATCGAGGGCCGGATTGAAGGCTATGCCGACGGCCCCGTTGAGGTCGCATATCTGTCGACCAACGGTCAGTTTCAGGTCGAGCAACTGACCACCGACGGCGGTGGTCGTTTCACCATGACCGGTTTTGCCGACAACCTGACCGGGGTCGAAATCTTCCGCCCCGGCGAGGGACGCATCGCGCTGGTCTTGGCGGCCAACGGCGATAAAATCACGCTGAAACAGAACCCCGCGACCGGTGCCGTCGAGGCCAAGGGCAACGAGCCCTCGCGCTTGCTCGCCGAATGGTTCACGGCCAACGTTGCCCCGCTACGCAGCCATCGCGGCGAGGTCATCAACGGCTCGATTGCCGAATTTCTAGGCAACCACCCGGCGTCGCCCGCCTCGGCCGCCCTCTTGCTGATGATTTCCGACCTGCGCGCCAACCCCCTCAGGGCCGACTCGCTCCGCAATTTGATCGACCGCGACGCGTTCACCCCCCTGCTTCTGGCCCACGGCGACCTCCTCCAGCAGCAGGTCAGCGCCACGGCCGCTACCGTCCCCGACTTCATCGTGTTCAAAGTCCCGGGCGACACAACATTGGCATGGACTTGCCACGACAGCCGCGTGACGCTCTTTGCGTTTGCCGACAATACCAATTACTCCGGGCGCGACTCGCTTGCCCGCGTCGCCCGAATGCCGCGAGTCAAAGTGTTGGAAATGTTCATGGTAGGCGATAGCGCTACGTGGGCACGGACCATCGCCGCCGATACCGCCCGCTGGTCGCGCGTGTGGCTGCCCGGAATGGCCGGCAACCGCACGATGGAAAATTTCTTGCCGCCGCAGGTGCCGTTTTATGTGGTGGTTGACTCGCTCGGCGCGCAAATCTATCGCGGGCGCGACATCGCCGCCGCCGTCAAGGTCACGCGCTGACCGCCGCTCCGGCAATCCCTTAGCCCTCGTCGATGGCCAGCGCCATGCAGGTATCGGCTGTGCTCTCAATCAGAATTATTTTGACCGAACGGTTGTCGATGACCACGCGCTCCACGCCCGCGCCGGCCGGCAAAGGCATGTCGATAAGCGTGCGTCCCGGTCGCGTCTCGGCCACCTTATACAATGCTTCTTTGATGGCCCATGCGCTCAGCAGCAGGCGCCCCGAGTTGTAGACCTCGGCCTCGGCCGGCGTCAAAAATCGCGACGCGACTTTCATCAGCGAGTTGCGCCAATGCTCGATGTCTATGCCAACGCGAGCCGTGGGGCATGTGGCGATGACGGCATAACGCGCCGAGTGGGAGATAGATATGAATGGCGGATTATGGATGCCGGCAATGCGCGGCGAGCCGTCGGGAGCATGCTCAACCGAGGCGTCGGGGCCGAATATCTCGCTGATTATCATATTGACGGTGGCGCGCTCGCGGCGTCGCGAGAGCGCCTCGGGCCCCGGAGGGACCGCCTCGTCGTCAACAAACTCGGCACGGTAGACCGTCGCCGGCCCTACGGTATAGGTTGTTATGATGGGTGTCATTTATGATGATGTTGTTGTTGTCGTCGTTGATGTCGTTGTTGTCGCTGATGTTGTTGATGTTGTTGTTGTCGTTGATGTCGTTGATGTCGTTGATGTTGTTGTCGTTGATGTTGTTGATGTTGTTAATGTTGATGTTGATGATGTTGTTGTTGTCATCGCGGAGCGATGATAATTTCAATAACCCCGTACATGCGAGCGCAGCGAGTTGTGCGGGGACAGTTGAGTCAGAAGATGAAGGATGTCGCGCTCAACGGCGTTGACAAGCGGTGCAACCGAGTCGCCGGCGGCGCTGATATAGTATGCCCCGCTGACAACGCGGTCGTGGCCGGTAGCGATGAACTGCAACGGCGTCATTGTAGGGCTGAGGGCACGGACGAGTCGGCACTGCCATCCCGTCGGGGTCTCGAGTTCGGTCACCTCGGCTTCTGAGTCGCCCAGATTGAGGGCGATGCGTTCCAGGCGGTTGTCGATGATGCCGTCGACGGTCGCGGCGGTAGCCGGCGTGATGGTCAGGTAGATTGTCGAGCCGTTGCAGTAGGTCGGGTAGACGATATTGACCCACGTCGACGCC
This sequence comes from Muribaculaceae bacterium, assembly GCA_022511505.1. GTDB lineage: Bacteria > Bacteroidota > Bacteroidia > Bacteroidales > Muribaculaceae > HGM05190. Next base: position 1,645 of record JAFLTK010000240.1, on the reverse strand, counting down.
TCGCGCTGATAGACCGAGTCGGTAGTGGCATCATTGACCTCGAGGGCGACGCCCCCGGCATCGAGGGGGTGGTACAGGGCCGGCGCGACTGATAGGCGCGGGTAGGCCGTGGGCCGCGGAGTGGCGATCTGCTCGCCGCCGCCGTTGCAGGCCGCGGCAGCCATTAACGTGGCGACAAAAGCCGCGGAGAGTAGTCGTTTCATGTGCCGGCGGGTTTTGAATCTGCTTGAACATCGGGCATCACCTTGACGCGCACGCTCGTAATGCGGTGATTCTCAATGTCAAGCACCAGGAACCGACAGCGCCCGTAGACAATCGACTCCTTTTCCTTGGGGAAATCGCCCTTGATGTTGAGCAACATTCCCGCCAAGGTCTCGCAGTCGTCGGTGACGGCCGAATAGTCCTCGGGGTCGAGTTCGGTGACGTGGAAAAAGTCGGCCAACTCGGTGCGCCCCTCAAAGATGAACGTGTCGTCGGGCAGTCGGCGATAGGTCTTTTCGACCTCGTCATACTCGTCATTGATGTCGCCCACAATCTCCTCGAGCACATCCTCGAGCGTGACCAGCCCCTGGGTTCCGCCAAACTCGTCGACAACGATTGCCAGATGGATGTGGCGGCGGCGGAAATCCTCGAGCAGGTCGTCAATCATGCGCTGCTCGGGGACGTAGTAGGGTTCGCGCAACAGGCCGTGCCAGTCGACGGCATCGCGCTCGGCGTCGGGCAGGTCGATGTAGGGGAGCAGGTCGCGCGCATAGAGGATGCCGCGGATGTCGTCGTCGGTATCGCCCATCACCGGCAGACGCGAGTAGCCGGTGCGAACGACAGTGTCGAGCACCGTCGTGAAACTGTCCTTAAACTGCAACCCCTCCATGTCGACGCGCGGCGTCATAATCTCGACCGCCGTCTTGTCGCCAAACTTCAAGATGCCCTCGAGCATCTGCTTGTCGTCGCCCGTGGCCACGCTCGTGATTTCGAGCGCCTGCTCCAGGTCATCGGTCGTCAGCCCCGCCTCGCGCTTGGAAACGACTTTTTTCAATATCGGGGTACTCATCACCATCAACCGCGACAGCGGCGCGAAAAGTTTCATCATCACTTTCACGCCCCCGGCGGCCATGCGCGCCCAGCCAAGGATATTATAGTTGGCATACAGTTTTGGCAAAATCTCGCCGAAAAGCAAGATGAGAAATGTCATCAGAACCGTCTGGATGATGAAACTCAAAATCTCGCTCATCCCCTCAAACACCGGTCCGAGGGCAAAATTCAGCAAGATGACAATAGCCACGTTGACAAGATTGTTGGCAATCAGGATGGTGGCCAGCAGTCGCTCGGGCTGGGCGAGGAGGCTGATGATGCGGTCGCCCCCGGGTTCATCCTCGAGGTCCTCGAGTTGCTGCTCGGTCAGCGAGAAATAGGCAATCTCGCTTCCCGAGATAAATCCCGAGCAAAAAAGGCACAAGACAGCCACAATAATGGCGACAGCGGCGCTACCGCTCAGGGGCGACTGTAGCGCGAGAGTGATTGCGTCGATAGGGAGGCCGGGCAAAATCGATGCCAAGGCCGGAAGAGGGTCTGGTATATCCAATTTTGTGTGGTTTTTGTTAAACATCGGGGAGGTAAGAAACCGATTCAGGCGCCGACCATGCCG